>PXDR01000485.1 GCA_003566335.1 Cyanobacteria bacterium T3Sed10_344R1 | reverse complement strand
CCGCCGAGGCGCTAACCAAGACCTTTCTAGAGTGCGTGGTTGCTCCAGGCTGCGAACCAGAGGCCCAAGACCTGCTGACTCGCAAGGGCAATGTGCGGGTGCTGGTGCTGCCAGACCTGATCCACGGCCCCAGTCAAACAGTGCGGGCCGTGGCCGGAGGCTTCCTGGTGCAAGACAGTGATGACCATCCCGAGAACCCGCTGGACTGGCAGGTGGTGACCGAAAAGCAGCCCAATGCCACCGAAATGGAAGAGCTGCTGTTCGCCTGGCGGATTGTCAAGCACATTAAGTCCAATGCGATTCTGGTGACTTGCGATCGCACCACCGCTGGCGTCGGGGCGGGTCAAATGAACCGAGTCGGCTCCGTGCAGATTGCCTTGGCCCAGGCAGGCGAAAAAGCTCGGGGTGCAGTCCTAGCCAGTGACGGCTTCTTTCCCTTTGACGACTCAGTGCGTACCGCCGCCGCCGCAGGCATCACCGCCATCGTCCAGCCTGGGGGCAGCCGCCGGGACGAAGACTCGATCAAAGCCGCCAATGAACTCGGGCTAGTCATGGCCTTCACCGGTATTCGCCACTTTCTGCATTAAACGACATGAAGCCCAGGGCTGGCGCTGGCCTGACGTGAGCGCTTGGCGTGAGACGACGAGCCAACTTTAAGATCGTCCGTTCCCGCAGTCATCTAGAAAATCCACCTCCTATGATGTGGATAGACTGTCGTGAACATGGGTTTAGCCAATCCAGGGACGAGGCGATGAACAAAACCGGCACAGCTTACATTCTTTGGGCTTTTTGCTTTTTCGGTATTTTTGGCGCTCACCGTCTCTACAACGGCAAAATTGGCTCTGGACTTTTGTGGTTGTTTACCTGGGGCTTTTTTGGCGTGGGTCAAGTCGTTGACCTGCTGCTGATTCCCGACATGGTAAGAGAGCAAAACAGCCGCTACCTGCTGCGTCACGGCCATTCAGTCCCTGGCATTCAGGGCCAAACTATCACCATTGAGCAAGTAGACCCGCCAGCACCAGCCCCTAACCAAGAAGATTTGATGATGAAGCTGCTCAGAGCTGCAGCTGACAATCAAGGATGCCTCTCAGTTACCCAGGGCGTCTTGGCCACTGGAGCATCTTTTGCCGAGGTTGAAGAGACCCTTACGACCATGCTGAAAACGGGTTACGTCGGCATCGATAACGATGCTGACACTGGCATCGTGATTTATCGCTTCATTGAGCTGTAGCCCTAGGTTTGCTAAAGCCAAGCCGGGGTTAGCCACGCCCTCGGCAACCTGAAACGCGTAAGCGGCGTCTCTATCCCAAGACTGTTGCTTAGTGTTAACATCCGCTTTAGGTTTTAATTTGATTTGGCTCCTTATTATCTTGGAGAGCCTCCGAGAACCCGGTAGCATAAAGCAGACGATTAAACGCGAGCCGTTAACGCTGCTGCTACTGGTTGCGCTATCCGCCTCACCCCTCAGACCGCAGGAGTTTTCAGTTTCATGACCGCAAACCGTCCGTCTCCTGGCCGTCAGTGGCCCCTCCTTGTCCTCCAGAGTTTTTGTGTGCTGGGTGGCCTTGGCCTAATCAGTAGCGGCTTTGTACGGGCAGAGCTCCAGCCCAACTCGGCAATGCCAATCCTTCCCGCAGAAGAGCCCGTCAGTCGCAGCGCCTCAGCCCTGGAAGACACGGTGCCCGCTTCAGCCCCGGCGGAATCGGTGATTATCCCAGCCCCGGCCCCGGCTCCAGTTGAGCCAGCCCCCACTGTGGCAGAACCCCCGAGTGCCCCGGCTCCCGCTCCTACGGTTGAGGTACCCAGCAGCTTGCCAACGGCTAACGGCTCGGCCAATGGCTACAACGACGTTTTTATTGACACCACAGACTACAGCACCGGGGCCACCGTTAATCCCAATAGCCCCTCCATTGTCTTTTCTGAGCGGTCTACCGGCTGTGAGTTCACCCTGCAGCAGGGGCAGCGGGTCACAGACAGTAGCTGTCGCCCTGGGGCTGGCGGCACAGCCGCCAATGGCTCAAGCAATGGCGGTGGCAGTGGAGCCGCTAACGCTGGTGGCATGACGGCGGGTGGCGGTGGCGCTGCCACTAATGGCGGCAGGCTAGGCTTTGGCAGTAACGGCGGCGGTCAGGGCGTCACTTCTGGAGCTAGCACCACCGCTAGCCGCGAATACTACAATCGCCTAGTGCTGCCCTTGACCAACCGTCGGGATGGCAGCCCCCGCTTTGTGTTTCCGCTGTCGATTCCGGCCCCCATTACCTCCCTGTTTGGCTGGCGTACCCATCCCATCTCGGGGGATCAGCGCTTCCACGCCGGTACAGATGTCGGCGCACCGACGGGCACCCCGATTCTGGCAACCTCTAGCGGTCGGGTGTCCGTCTCTGACTTCTTGGGGGGCTACGGGCTTACGGTCATCCTGCGCCACGATAATGGCACCGAAGAGTCGCTCTACGCCCACATGTCTCGTCTGCTGGTTAACGTTGGCGATCGGGTTGAGCAAGGGGAAGTAATTGGTCTCGTCGGCAGCACCGGCAACTCCACCGGCCCTCACCTGCACTTTGAACTGCGGCAGCTCACCGGCAATGGTTGGGTCGCGGTCAACACCAATGACCTAGTCCGCAGCACCCTCAATCAACTGGTGGCGACCCTGAACAACCCGATGCAAGCCTTCCGGCCCGACAACTTGGATGAAGCTTTAGACGGCGCTGAGGACGCTGAGGCTGGGGTCGAGACTGAACTTGAGGGTCTGGAATTCGACGGGCCAGTGCCCTTCCGTCCAGCCCAGCCCAACGCCAGCTAGTGAGCTTTTGCTATCCCCGGACGCTCCGGTTTCACGAGACTGACGCCGCTGGGGTGGTGTACTTTGCCCAAGTGTTGACCCTCTGCCACGAAGCTTACGAAGCGGCTCTCGGGGCAGCCGGGTTTGA
Organism: Cyanobacteria bacterium T3Sed10_344R1; assembly: GCA_003566335.1. Classification (GTDB taxonomy): domain Bacteria; phylum Cyanobacteriota; class Cyanobacteriia; order Phormidesmidales; family Phormidesmidaceae; genus PXDR01. Next base: position 1,102 of record PXDR01000485.1, on the reverse strand, counting down.
CCTGCGCCATTTTTTTGGCGGCGGAGACCTAGCCGTGCCCATTGTCCATGCCAGTGTGGACTTTCGGCGTCCGCTTTACTGCGGCGATCGCATCGAGATTCAGGTCACCAGCCAGCCCCAAGACCCGACTCGACCCGAGCGATTTGAGCTGACTTATCGGTTAACCCCCGTGGGCGAATCCCCCCCCCTAGCCACGGCCCTGACTCGCCATGTGTGCATTGACACCACAGATCGGCGGCCTCGGCCCCTGTCTGCGGAGTTGCAGCAGTGGCTGATCACAGTTGAAGGCCCGCAAAATTAAAGGCTCGCAACATTAACGAGTCTGAACCGTTCTGTTGGTAAGAGGGCAACCTGATACAGTAAAGGAGGATGTAGAAACCAAGCGATACGTAACGTTTACGTAACCTAAGTTCTTACAGCCCGGTCTATTGCCCTAAGGCAATGCCCTGTCCTCAGTCCATCCTTAGCCCTGTAACGGTCACCCGAAGGCTTGCCCAACACCCATAGCAGCCTGCTCGATCAGCCAGAATTCTGCGGTTATTACCATGCTTCAAGACGCTTTATCTGTTCGGTTCTATCAACGCATTACCGACGCCTTGGTCGATCAATGGAATCGTGGATATCGTACTGATGAGTTGCGCCTGTACCTTGACGGCTACCTGGCAGCTATGCGCCATGCGGATGCGGTGGAACCGTTCCAAATTCACCGAATTGAAGAAGAAGCCATCCGGTTTCTTCACGATGGCTCCAACTTTGCCGTTCCCCAGCCCGAGCCTGAGCCAGATTATTATTAAGCTTCCGTCGTTGGCGGTACGCCTAGGGCTGCTTGGGCTTCGGGCAGTTGAGGTCCATTGCTGCTAGACAGACGGCCATAGGGCTGGTTCGATTGCTCTGACGGCAAACTGCGAATTTGACGCATGAGTGTCGCCATTTCTAGGGCGCTCATGGCGTAGTCCCAGCCGTGGTTGCTCTTAATGCCCGCCCGCTCTAGGGCTTGCTGCATGGTGTCTGTGGTGAGCACCCCGAAAATTACGGGGACGCCGGTCTGGAAGCCTGCGGCGGCAATGCCCTTGGAAACTTCTGCCGATACATAGTCGAAGTG
>PXDR01000152.1 GCA_003566335.1 Cyanobacteria bacterium T3Sed10_344R1 | reverse complement strand
CTGGGGAGCCGTACTACTTTCGCGCCCAGAGTTTGATCAGCGACTTAAGCGATCGCATCTTAACCCTAGCCGACCAACGGGCTGCAGCCGCAACAATTCCAGCCTTTCAGTCTGCGATCGCCGCTGCCAATCTAGTCCCTGCCGATCGGATTAGTCTCTATCCGGTTGCCCAACACCGGATCAACCAATGGCAGCGCCGCATTTATAACCTGCGAGTCTTAGCCCGCGCCCGAAACGTGATCGAACCGGGCCAAGCCAGCACCTTCCAGCAGGCCATCAATGTGCTCCAAGACATCGACATCCGCTACCCCGAAGCCACCACAGCCCGCCAACTGTCTAGCCAGTGGAGCCAAGACATCCTCAGCATTGCTCGAGCCCGAGCAGCCCAGGGTCGCTACCAAGAAGCGATCCAAGCTGCCCAGCTTGTTCCCGAAAATACCGACGTGCACAGCGTAGCTGAAACCGAACTCCAACGCTGGCAGCAGCTCTAGCCACGGCCAGAGCTGCCTCATTACCAGGCACCGATACCAGCAGAGATCTATGCCTGCCCCGGCCCCATGCCGACCGTCCCGGCATACACCGCCTGCTCTCCGAGCTCGTCCTCAATCCGCAGCAAGCGGTTGTACTTAGCCACCCGCTCACTCCGACACAGGGACCCCGTCTTAATCTGCCCAGCCCGCGTCGCCACCGACAGATCCGCAATCGTGGTGTCTTCTGTTTCCCCAGAACGGTGACTAATTACCGACGTATAGCCCCGGCGGGTGGCTAGATCAATCGTCTCTAGCGTCTCTGTCAAAGAGCCAATTTGGTTCAGCTTGATCAAGATAGAATTGGCAGCCTTCTGCTCAATCCCTCTTTGCAGCCGGGTCAGGTTGGTGACAAACAGGTCATCCCCCACCAACTGCACCTTGCTGCCCAGGCGCGCAGTCAACTGCTGCCAGCTATCCCAATCATCCTCATGCAGACCATCCTCAATCGAGACAATCGGATACTTGCCCACCAAATCTTCGAGATAGTCAATCAACTCTGCTGGAGAATGGGCCGCTCCGTCATAGGTGTACTGACCGTTGCTGTAGAACTCGCTAGCCGCCACATCCAGGGCTAGGGCCACTTGCTCTCCAGGCTTATAGCCTGCTTGCTCAATGGCGCTAATCAGCAAGTCTAGTGCCGCCTGATTAGAGCTCAGGTTGGGCGCAAAGCCCCCCTCATCCCCAACCCCGGTCAGCAGCCCCTCTTTTTTCAGCACACCGCTGAGACTGGCGAACACTTCCGCCCCCCAGCGCAGCGCTTCACTAAAGGTCGGCGCGCCCACCGGCACAATCATGAACTCCTGAATGTCCACATTGTTGTTGGCGTGGGCTCCGCCATTGATCACATTCATCAACGGAACCGGCAGCAGATTAGCCAGCGGCCCACCCAAATACCGATATAGGGGCTGACCCACCGCCGCCGCCGCCGCCTTAGCATTGGCTAACGACACCGCCAAAATTGCATTGGCCCCAATTTTGGACTTATTCGGCGACCCATCTAGGGCAATCATGGTGCGATCAACTTCAATTTGATCGAGGGAATTCACCCCCATCAGTTCCGGGGCCAAACTGTCATAGATATTTTCAACCGCCGTCAGGACGCCCTTGCCGCCATAGCGAGCGGCGTCATCATCCCGCAGTTCATGGGCTTCAAAGCTACCGGTAGAAGCACCGCTGGGCACCTGAGCTAAGCCTGCTGCCCCCCCCGCTAAGTACACCTCCGCTTCTACGGTGGGCCGCCCCCGCGAGTCCAGGATTTCCCGAGCCTGAATGTCTTCAATGGAGGTGTCAAATAAGTCCATCATCAAAGTCCTGCTTTTCTGTGCAACAAACTAACCAGCTGGCATCCCCACAAGTAGCCCACTAGCTGGGGCCAAAACAACGCCGAAGCCAATGCTGTGTGGGTTCAATCGTTAAGGATAAGGCGAACCTGGGTTGAGGCGATAGAGTTAATCGGGACTTAACGGTCTGAGCCCCCAACCTGCGAATTTTGTCTGAGAATTCTGGCCTAAGTCTTTAGCCAGCCTGAGATTCTAACTACCGGAACTGGATAGCAACCGAGCCCTTGCCCCACAATAGAGGCAAGGCTTGGTAAACAAGGCTTGATAAACAAACAGGCAACGCTTACCTCAGAGGCTGTTTTAAAAGTACCTGTCGGGTATCTCCCGACACCCCTGAGGCCGCTGCTCTAGATCAGGAACCCGGAGATTTTCCGAGTGCTCGTGATCTAGATGACTAGCGGACGCCCTTTTCAAACTGCCTCTCAGGCTTACGACTCAGGTTGATCCGGGCTTAAGCCTCAAGGACTGACACACCAGTCTGGTTGACCTTCAGTCTGCTTGACCTTGGAGAAGATTCTAGGAGCAAAACTCTATGCGACTACTGCACACCATGCTGCGAGTGGGGGATCTAGACAAATCCCTAGCGTTCTACTGCGACGTGCTGGGGATGACCCTGCTGCGCAAAAAAGACTATCCCGGCGGGGAGTTCACCCTCGCGTTTGTGGGCTATGGGGATGAAGCAGATCACACCGTGCTAGAGCTGACCTATAACTGGGGTAAAGACCAGTATGACCTGGGGGACGCCTACGGCCACATCGCCCTCGGGGTTGATGACATCTACGGCACCTGCGAGATGATCCGCGATCGCGGCGGCAAAGTTGTGCGGGAGCCTGGGCCGATGAAGCATGGCTCTACCGTGATTGCCTTTGTCGAGGATCCCAATGGCTACAAAGTGGAGCTGATTCAGCTCGGTACCCAGGGGTCGAAGCAACCCGAAGCCCAGCCCCAGGCCGTCGCCAGCTAGGCGATACCCCGCCCCATTCAACCCGCCTTCCCCCGCTCCCCCACCGCAACGGTTGGCAGCCAATTCGGGGGGAGGTGCGTTGGTATACTGAAGTCGCTTGTTACTTTTTACAAAAGTACAAGCAAGCCCCAGCCCGTAATCCTCGCCTTAGTCAGCTGCTTTGTAGCCAGCTGCTTTAGGGCTGGTCAGGCCACCGCTAATCCAACGCTTTCCCTTCACCGACGGATTTTTGTCCCCCTATGCAGCCCACCGATCCTGACAAGTTTACGGCCAAAGCCTGGGACGCCATTGTGGAGGCGCAGACGGTCGCCCGTCGCTATAAGCACCAGTATTTGGAGGTAGAACACGTTGCGATCGCACTCCTAGAGCAGCAAGGACTGGCCCATACCCTACTGAAGCGGGCCAGTTTGGATCCGGCTCAAATCGCCCAAGAATTAGAAACCTTTGCCCAGCGCCAGAGCCGAGTGCGGGTGACCAGCGACAACAACCTCTATCTAGGCCAGGGGCTCGATCGGCTGCTGGACAAGTCGGAGACCGCCCGAGAAACCTTGCAGGACAAGTTTATTTCCGTTGAGCATCTGCTGCTGGGCCTGACCGAAGACGAGCGGGTGGGGCGGCGACTGCTGCGGGGCTTTAACGTCGAAACCGCTGAAATGATGGCGGCGATTAAGCTGGTGCGGGGCAGCCAAAAGGTGACGGATCAAAACCCCGAATCTCGCTATGACGCCCTGGAAAAATACGGTCGGGATCTGACTGAGCAGGCCCGCATCGGCAAGCTCGATCCGGTGATTGGCCGAGACGAAGAAATTCGCCGGGTGATTCAGGTGCTCTCCCGCCGCACCAAGAACAATCCAGGGCTGATTGGTGAGCCTGGGGTGGGTAAAACTGCGATCGCAGAAGCCCTAGCCCAGCGCATCATCAACGGCGACGTGCCCGAATCCCTCAAAGGCCGCCGCCTGATTAGCCTTGACGTTGGCAGCTTGATTGCTGGGGCAAAGTATCGCGGCGAGTTTGAAGATCGCCTGCGGTCAGTCCTGGCCGAAGTCACCGGCTCCGACGGCCAAGTCGTGCTGTTTATCGACGAACTCCACACCGTCGTCGGCGCGGGCGCGGGGCAGGGCACCATGGACGCGGGCAACCTGCTCAAGCCCATGCTGGCTCGGGGTGAACTGCGCTGCATCGGGGCCACTACCCT
>PXDR01000494.1 GCA_003566335.1 Cyanobacteria bacterium T3Sed10_344R1 | reverse complement strand
CTTGCCCCCACCCCCAGAGACCCTGAACCCGACCCCACCGCACCCACAGCCACCGACCCTGCCGCCTTTGAACCTGGTGACTTGATTCAGAGCCAATCGCCCCTTACCCTCGATCTACACCCCGAGCCCGCAGAGACCGCTGAACCAGTCATCCCCCTACCCGCTGACACTACTGTGCAAATCATCAGCCAGCGCCAAACCGATAACCAGCAGCGCTGGCTACAGGTCAGGGTTTGCAGCAGCCCAACCGATGCCTCCTTAGACGAACAAGGCTGGATTCCCATTGGAGATTCACCCCCCGTATTAGTTGACCCAGCCGAGGTTCAGCTGGGGGACTGTGTGCCACCTAGCCCCCCGCCTAATCCCCCTGAATCTCAGCCCTGACGGCCTCGCTTGTTCTCTCCCCAGTGTCCACGATTTGATGCTTGCCCCTGACCCCATCTGTCTCAGCATTGCCATCGATCGCCTCGCTGCCGCCAACCCGGCACACTACGCGATTTGGGTGCTCAAAGCCCCCCACCCTGGGGGCTATGTGCATCACGACTGCGTCTGGACGCCAGAACTTAGTCAAGCTTGGCAAGCTTGGCATCAAATGTTTTCCCTGCGAGGGTTACCCAACGTTCCTCATCTGGCGAGCGATCAGCCCGTTGCCCCTGACTTTCCGACCACGGTTGCGGGCACCGTCAGCCCCAAAAACAGCAGCCGCAGCAGCCGGATTATGCAGCACCTGGGGGTCAGCCTTTGGCAGTGGGTGTTCAGCGGCCCCATCCAAAGCAGCCTTGACCACAGCTTGGGGATCGCCGTTGGTCAAAATCGCCCCCTGCAACTGCGGCTAGAGCTGCGCGACCCCAACCTAATCTCCCTACCCTGGGAAATCATGCAGCCTCAGCCCGGTCGCCAAGCCATTTCCCTGGGACAGAACCTGTGCTTTAGCCGCACCACCAGCCACGTCGATGCCCTGCCCGAACTAGAGCTGGATCAGGCACTCAACGTGCTGCTCGTGTTAGGCCAAGATGCCGAAACCGCCAACGGCAACCCCGCCAACGGTCTACGCCTCAAGGCCGAAGCCGAAGCCCTCAAGCAAGTCTTAGAGCAGCAGGCCACCCAGCAGGGACTGCCTCAAAATACCGATCCCCCTGTGCCCTGCCAGGTGGATACCCTGCTCGAACCGAGCCCAGCCCAGCTGATTGAACGGCTAGAAACTGGATTCTATAACGTCTTTTTCTACGCAGGGCATGGCGTCCCGGCCCCTGATGGAGGGCTCCTGCAAGTCCAGCGCCAGGCAGCGCTCAACGGCACCGAGTTGGCCCAAGTGCTAACCCGCTGCCGGGTCAAGCTGGCGGTGTTCAACACCTGCTGGGGAGCTCAGCCCGACCAAACCGCCCAGCACACCCTGGCCCGCAGTAGCCTTGCCGAAGTGTTAATTCACCATGGCGTACCTGCCGTTCTGGCCATGCGAGACTCCATCGCCGACGACGAAGCCCGCAGCTTTATCCAAGTCTTTACCCGAGCGTTGGCCAGTCGCCAGTCGGTCGATCAAGCCGTCGCCGTTGCCCGTCAACAGTTGCTCACCCTGTACCAGTTCAACCAACCTGCCTGGACGCTGCCCGTGCTGTACCAGCACCCAGAATTCCAGGGCCATCTGCTCTCCCCCCTGCGGGATCGGGTTACGGCACTCCCCGACGAAGGGCCAAGCTGGGTTGACCAGCCCCATGTGCTGGTGGGGCTACGGGCCGTTGACCAGCCCGAACTCACCTGGCCGATTGCAGGGGGCATTATGCGGATTGGTCGCTCAGCCGACAATGACCTGATGATTCCCGAGCCCTGGGTCTCCCAGCGCCATGCCGAACTGTTTTGCCGCTATGGGGGCGAGCCCCAGCCCACCTACTTTCTGCGAGATCTATCCCGCAACGGCACCTACTGCCAACGGGGCCAGTCCTGGCAGCAAATTTCCCACGAAGAGATTCTCCTCAGCCCTGGCACCCAAATCAGATTCGGCAGCGCCAAGGGTCGCCTGCTGGAGTTCATTATCGAAGAACAGCCTGAACCCAAGGCTAGTTAGGGGCCAGCCCAGGGATCGCTAAACCCCAGACCTTCTTCTACAGGTGCCAGGTCAAGCCCCGGCTTCTAGAACCAAAGCCGCCGCCTTCTGCTGCATCGTCTTAAAAATGTTGTAAAACCCATTGGCCCGAGAGGGGGTGAGGCTAACGTCAAGCTGGGTTTCCTGAATAAAGTCTGGGGTCAGGTCACACACCGCCTGGGGAGACAAGCCATTCCGCCCTTCAATCAACAGGGCTACTAAGCCTTTGGTGATTTGGGCATCCGACTCGCCCTGAAACTGCACCGTCCCCTCCGGGGTGAGCTTGGCGTTGATAAAAACCTGAGACACACAGCCCGCAACTTTGTTCTCTGGGCGCTTGTCTGCCTCCGGGAAACCCTCTAACCGCTTGGCGTACCACAGCAACTGCTCATAGCGTCGCCGAGGATCACTACTCCGCTGGAAGCGGCGCACCAGTTTTTCAATAGAAGCAGGACGGGTGGAGGAGGTAGCCATAGCGCGGTCTAGAAGTCCTAGAAGTATCGGCTGGGGAAGCAAAGGAACAGAGCGCCCATTAAGACGGGCTGCCAGAATTAGTCTGACGCCAACCCACTAGGTCGGTCGGGTTAGCCCATCTCTTCGCCCATCTCAACTGAGCAATAACGTCGATATTGCGCCTGCCCAGGTCGCGTCTCCAAAATTATTGTAAACGCTGGTAAAGTCCCCTGAGTCAGCCCCTGAGTGGTTAGGATGTCCCCAAGTCCCTTCAGCCAAACCCTTGAGCCCCTGGGCGACCCGCCCTAGGCAGGCACTGCTCTCACTGGCAGCAATCTCAGCCAACTGCCAGAACCCGTGAGCCATAATGAGACAGGTTTCTCCTGTCCCGTCTTCCCTTTGTCCCTTTGCCTTTCGTCTAATCCCCCTGTTCTGCCGATGTGCTAGCTGATGTTTAGGTTTCGTCCTCGCTCGTTCCGCCGTATTTTGCTGGTACGCATTCTGTTGCTGAGCGTCACCGTATTGGTGATTGGTCAGTATGCGACCCAGCGCAAGGCCCGCACTAGCCTATTGGAGACTGCCCGTCAAAACCTAACCAGCAGCGCCGTTCGCAAAGCCGAAAGCATTGGGCGCAATGTTCGAACCTTGCAGGCCAGTCTGCGCACCGTTTCCTATGCCAGCGATTTGCAAACCGGCAGTCTTGCAGAGACGACCGACTTTTTGCAGGGCTATATCGACCGCTCTTCACTGAAGATTACCTGTGCCCAACTGTTGCCTGCTGCTGCCACTACTGAGACAGACCTAGCTTCGGCCACTCAACTGCCCTTCAATACCTGCGATGCTCCCTTTCTGGCGGCAGACAGTGACCTCCCCTGGCTGAATAGCCCAGATAGTCAGGTGGAAGACTTCTACCTGATTTCCGCTGCCCCCCCAGATCAGCCAGCGATCTTGCCGCGCAACCCTTGGGCAGAACAAGAAGCGGTCTATGCCCAGCTAGAAGTTGCCGTCGCGACCCCGGTGTACGACAACAACGGCAGCTTACGCTACACCCTAGTTGTCCGGGCGGTAATTCCTCAGTTGGAAAATACCGGGGCTCGTTCTTTGGTGGGAGACACGGCGCTGATTGATGCCGACGGGACGCTGGTGCTGCACCCTGACGAAGCGAAAGTGGGGCAGTCCATCACCGATGTGGGCGATCAAGATCGCTTAGAGAGTATAGTCACGCAAGTGGCTAATGGTACTAGCAGCACCCTGCACCTGTTTGATGTTATGCCGACTGCAGCCGGTCAGTCATCAGAATGGCTGGTGGGCTACAGCGGGGTGGCGATCAATCAGTCCAGCAGCGATCGCACAACCTGGACAGTGCTGGCTATCACCCCCCTCGACCATGCCCTCCAGGGCTTAGCCGATATTCAAGAGGTCTTGATTTGGCTGATGGTGGGCTTAGTGGTGGCGAATGGGCTGTTGGCCCTTTACATTGCCCGCAGTTTGTCTTTGCCCATCGAACGGTT
>PXDR01000443.1 GCA_003566335.1 Cyanobacteria bacterium T3Sed10_344R1 | reverse complement strand
TTAAAAGCCTGGAGTACGTTGTCGCCCCCTCCCTGTTTGCCGTGGGGGCGATCAACGGCCCATTTATGCTGCTTTGGCTGCTGGCCGGTGGCCCAGTGTATCGCACCCTCTACACCTTGGTGAGAATGATTCAATCCATGATGCATCGCCAAGAAATTCCCTGGGTCGCCTTTGGGGTGGGGCTGCTGCCGACCATCGGCACCATCGCTTACCCCGTGCAAATCATCTACTCAGCCACGGGTAAACAAAGTCGGGTGGCCCAGTTCATTGTCTACGACGTCTTCACCCGCATCGGCAGCAAAATCCCCGCCTGGGGCGGCGAAGATACCGCCACTGAGCATTTCTTCAACCATTGGGCCAGCCGAATCATCCGCTCCATCCGCCAATCTGCCAGCTAGCTGAGTCTTCTGACAGAGTGGCATGAGCCTAGCTAGATGGATGACTCTGGTATCACTATTCCTTTTGTTCGTTATGCCCAGAAGCGCTGAATAGAGTAGGCATTCATCTGAGCATCTTGGCTAACGAGAGTTAGAGAGTGGTTCATAGCTTGGGCAATGAGAAGCCTATCAAAGGGGTCGCGGTGATGCAGGGGCAGCGATAGATAAATCTCCAGATCTTTGAATGTGATAGGCAGTTGGGTAATGTCAAGGGCTGCCAGGTTAGGCTCGATGGTGCTGAATGGGGCCGCTAGGTCGAGTTTGCCGATGTTGGCTTTGATGGAGATTTCCCAGAGTGAGGCAATGCTGACAAAGATGACGGGGGTGGTTTCAATCTGGATGCGGGTACTGGCTGGAAGCCTGATATCTTCATCGAGAAACCAGATCAGGGCATGGGTATCAAGCAAAAGCGTCATGGCTACATATAGTCTTTGAGATCTTCTAGGGGGGCATCAAAGTCTTCGGCCATGATGAACATGCCTTTCATAGTTCCAGCTCGGCGATAGATGTTTGGGCCAGCTTTTGTTTGGGAAACAGGGCTGTATTTTGCCGCCAGGTACTCGGCGTAGTGGAGAATTTCTGCTTGAAGACTCGGGGGTAGTTTGTTTAGGGTTTCAATCAGTTGAGGAGAGACCATGGTGATCGTTTTTGGCTGATTTGCTTAGGGAGTTGTGTTTGAAATAGTAATCAAGGCTGAAGTCAGTTGCGAGTTTTAGAGGTGACTGAGACCTCGGAGGTTTTCAAAACCTCGGAGCTCTGGGAACGGAGAAACCCCTGACCTCTGCGGTGCGATTTGCCTAGGGCAACCCTGCGGGAACGCAGCGCTCTACCGCGCTGCGGTTCGCACCTTAAGTTTAAATGGAGAATAGGAGACTCGTTCGCGTAGCGTCTCCAGCGGAGAAACTCCTGACCTCTGCGGTGCGATTTGCCTAGGGCAACCCTGCGGGAACGCAGCGCTCTACCCGCGCTGCGGTTCGCACCTCAAGTTTAAATGGAGAATAGGAGACTCGAACTCCTGACCTCTGCGGTGCGATCGCAGCGCTCTACCAACTGAGCTAATTCCCCAGGTCAGCCGTATTCTAGCAGACCTTACCCCGGCTTAAGCCCCCGCCGCCACCGGCTCATAACGCTGGCTTAGCCAGTCCACCGTCAGTTCCGTCAGGTAATCCACGGCCCAATCAGCTCGACGGTGGATCATCTGATAAGGGAAGGTGTGGGCTACCCCCGCCACCGGAATGTCAGCCGCTTGGGCCGCCATGATGCCCGCAAAAGAATCTTCAATCGCCAAACAGTTTTCGGGTTTGAGCTCCAGCTCAGGAAACTGCTGCTGCAACTTTTCCACCGCTAATAAGTAGAGATCCGGTTCTGGCTTTCCCCGGTCAAGGGGCAAATCCTCTGACGACACCACCACCGAGAAAAACTGGGCCAAGTTAGCCTTGCCCAGCACCAACTCCACCTCGCTCCGCCGCGCCCCAGTGACCACGGCCAGCTTCAGATTCGCCGTGCGGAACTGGTAGATCGCGTCCTCCAACCCCGGATATAGGGGCAACTTGTCCAGACTGTCGAGCTGCTGCTGATAGGCCGCCGCTTTTTTTTGCACCAGCTTATCTACATAAGCTTCGGTGACCATGCGCCCGCGCTGCATCAGCAGATCCATCAAACAAGCACGATCGCTACGCCCCAAGCAAATCTGGGTATAGTCCGGAATCTCTGGCCGCAGATTCTCTGACACCAGCAGATCTTCAATTAACCCTCGATGGATAGCTTCGTCATTGATGATGACGCCATTGAAGTCAAATAGAACGGCTTTGAGGGACATGGGTTTAGCCTCCTGCTGCTAACGGGCTCCTGAATTTTTACGCCAGTTTTACGCCCCGACTGGGCCAAGACCGACCGCCCCAACTGCCGCTCCATTAGACCACTGTGGACGCTGGTACGGGTTGGGCTTAACCCCTTGGGTCAGTTGATGCACACCCCACACGGTTCGGCTGCGCACTGCCCCAAATCCCGCCGCCCCAAACCAAGCGTCTAGGTTGCCGTCGGCATATTCCCGAATGTAGGGCTCATGGAAAATCTCCATCAGCCATTTGGCTTGGCGCAATGCCGCCTGGTTGCCATCTAGCACTAGCAATTGCCCTCCAGGAGTCAACAGTCGGAAGCACTCCCGCAAGATATCGAGGGTGGCCGCCGGGGGCGTTTCGTGAAACAGCAGGGTGGCGGTAATTAAGTCAATGCTGTTAGGCGGCAAGCCTGTGGCTGCGGCATCCCCGTGGCGCAGTTGTAGGGACACCTGGGCTTGCTGGGCTTTGTCTTCAGCCACGGCGAGCATATGAACTGCCAAATCTAGGCCGATGACGTCAGCTTGGGGAAAGGCTTGCTTGAGCATCAGGGTGCCGGTGCCGGTGCCGCAGCCTAGGTCAAGAATGCGGCGCGGCTGGCAGGTCACGGCGTCTATCAAGCTCTGGCGCACCCAGGTTTCGTTGGGGGGCAGCACATACTGAGTAATCGGGTCGTAGGACAATGCGGCGGTGGTGCAGCGATAGCCGTCCTTAATGCCGTGGAACGCCTGGTCGTAATAGCTGGGATAGGTGACCGTCGGATTGGTCAAACGCTGGCAAGTGGCGTCCCAGTCGATGCGGTCGGACTGGGCCATGACCTGGTCACGGTCAATCAAGACGTGCTGGAACAAGGGCGATAGGATGCGATTAAACCAGTTATCGTCAGGATCGCGCATGGGAGGACTGGAAAGATTAGGGTAAGAACGTAGACCACTGCTGAATGCAGTTTAATCAATGCAGCGCTGCTGTGCAGGGGACTACGCCCGATGGCGCTAGGCTAATTTGGCGGTATGCCCTCAACTGGCTTTATTTCCTCAAGTTATCCACGGGATTGATCAATTATGACTGGGGCCACCCCACTCTCTACCGCCGTGATTCACCAAGTCTTGCAGTGGCGACAAACGGCAGGACAGTCGGCGGATACAGCCCATCCCTATTGGCCGCTCTATGGCCGGTTGATGGAGGTGTATTGCGTGGTCAAGCTGGGTGGAGTGAGTGCTCAAGTGAGGGCGGCCCAAGCGATGCTGAGTCAAGAACGCCAGACTCTAATGGCGCAGATGGGGGAACTGACCCAGCCCTCGGGCTTGCTGCATCAAGAGCTGCGGGATTTAGAGCAATCGGTGGACTGGCGAATTCAGGAGTTACGCAAGATTCACCCCAGCGAGGAGCAGGCGGTGCGGCAATGCTTTGATGCGATCGCAGCCCTTTTAGACGACCTGACAGACGGCAGTGAGGCCAGGTCATGACCCGAGGATTTTCGGCAGCCAGCCAGGATGCCGATGTGATTGTGATTGGCAGCGGGTTGGGCGGACTGGTGGCGGGGGCTTTGCTGGCCCGCTACGGTCGGCGGGTGATCATTTGCGAGAGCCACAGCATTCCGGGGGGTGCGGCTCACAGCTTTAGCCGCGATGGTTTTCACTTTGACTCTGGCCCGTCATTTTTTTGCGGGCTCAGCGATCCCCAGAGCCTTAACCCGATTAGCCAAGTGCTGAGCGCCCTGGGAGAACAAGTGGATGCGATCGCATACGATCCCCTCGGCCACTATCACCTG
>PXDR01000396.1 GCA_003566335.1 Cyanobacteria bacterium T3Sed10_344R1 | reverse complement strand
TCCACCGCCGCCGACAGAATGCCGCCAGCATAGCCCGCTCCTTCCCCAGCCGGGTATAGCCCTGGGGTATTCAAACTCTGGAAATCATCCCCTCGGGTGATCCGCACTGGGGACGAGGTGCGAGTCTCCACCCCGGTCAAAATCGCGTCCGGTAGGGCAAAACCAGCCATCTTTTCAGCAAACGCTGGGATCGCTTCTCGAATCGCTGCGATCGCATAGTCTGGCAAGCTCGGGCTGAGATCGCAGAGGTGTACCCCAGGCCGATAGGACGGCTTGACGCTGCCCAGGGCGGTGGAAGGCTGCTGGGCCAAAAAGTCCCCCACCAGTTGACCGGGAGCTTTGTAGGTGCGATTGCCCAGTTCAAAGGCCCGCGCCTCTAGCTGGCGCTGAAACTCCATCCCCGCCAACGGGCCACCGGGGTAGTCTTCCGGGGTGATACCCACCACAATGCCGCTGTTGGCGTTCTTGCCGCTGCGCTCATACTGACTCATGCCGTTAGTCACCACTCGGCCCGTTTCTGACGTCGCCGCCACCACCTGCCCCCCCGGACACATGCAAAAGCTGTAGACCGTCCGTCCATTAGCGCAGTGATGCACCAAGTTATAGTCCGCTGCCCCCAGCTGAGGATGTCCGGCCTGGGAACCCAGGCGACATTCGTTAATTAGGGACTGGGGATGCTCCACCCGAAAGCCAATGGAAAAGGGCTTCGGCTCAATGTGTACCCCCTGCTGATGCAGCATTTCAAAGGTGTCCCGGGCACTGTGGCCCACGGCCAGAATCACGTGGCGGCAAGGGATTTGCTCACCATTCGCCAAGGTCAACCCGCTCCCCTGACCCTGCTCTCGATGCAGGGTCTCCACCCGACTCTGGAAGCGAATTTCGCCCCCTAACGCCTCAATCTGATGGCGCAGGTTTTCCACAATCTTCACCAAACGGTAGGTGCCGATGTGGGGCCGGTAAACGTAGAGAATTTCTGGAGCTGCCCCAGCATTCACCAACTCTTGCAGCACCTTGCGACCGTGGTGATGGGGGTCTTTAATCCGACTGTAGAGCTTGCCATCGGAAAAGGTGCCCGCCCCCCCTTCACCAAACTGGGCGTTAGATTCCGGGTCAAACACCCCCTTACTCCAAAAGCGAAAGGTATCGACCGAGCGCTCGTGAACCGCTTTGCCCCGCTCCAAAATCAGGGGGCAAAATCCCATCTGGGCCAACAGCAGTCCGGCGAACATACCGCAGGGGCCATTGCCGATAATTACCGGGCGCAGGGAAGCTTTGGGGCTAAAGTCTGGAGGGGCTTGGGTGACGTGGCGATAGCGGGTATCGGGGGTGGGGCCAACCTTCCCATCTTTGCGAAACCGCTGCAGTAGCTGCTGCTCCTGGGGGCTGTCAATGTCGAGGGTGTAGACAAAAGTGATGGCCGAACGCTTGCGGGCATCGGTGCTGCGCTTAAAGATGCGATAGCCCGTCAGCGCCTCGGGGCCAATCCGCAGCTTCTTGAGGATGGCGGCTTTGAGGTCGGCCTCAGTATGGTCGAGGGGCAGCTTAATCTCACTCAGGCGCAGCATAGGGCAAACATTCGAGCCAGGGAAGGGGGAAGCCCTATTGTGCCACGGAGAACTGGGCCGCGTTGGGGCTAGGGGCGAGGTCAGCCGCTAGGATAGGACAGGAAAAGTACAGGTGATCAATGCTCTATTTGCGGGATTTGACCTATCACCCCACGGCCAGTCCCGTGGCGATTTTAGACCACTTGCAGATGGAGCTAGCGCCCCAGCAGTTGGGCCTCGTGGTCGGGCCGAGTGGCTCCGGCAAAAGCACGCTGCTGGAAATCCTCAGCGGTTTGGCTGAACCCACCCAAGGCGGGGTGTTTTGGCGCGACAAAAATTTGGATGTCGATGACTTGCGGCAGCTTGCCGGACTAGTGTTTCAGTTTCCGGAGCGACATTTTTGCGGCAATACGGTGCTAGAAGAACTGCGGCTGGGCCATCCAGAGCTGACGACGGATCGGCTCTATGAAGCCCTCGGGGCTGTGGGGTTAGGCCACCTCTCCCTCCAGGATGCGCCCCATGACCTCAGCGGTGGGCAGCAGCGGCGCTTGGCCCTGGCGGTGCAGTTAATCCGTCAGCCCCATGTGCTGCTGCTGGATGAACCCACAGCAGGGTTGGACTGGTCAATGCGGCAGCAGTTGGTGAATCTGCTGGCCCGCTTGAAGCAGGAGTGGACGCTGCTGGTGGTGTCCCACGATGCGGAAGATCTCTGTGACATTGCCGACTGCGCCTGGACACTCAACCACGGCCTGCTGGAAATAGCCGATCTGCAAGCATTTCGAGCAGCCGCCGCAACCTCAGCCTCTCGGTCTTGACTTTAGGGGAAGGGCAGAGGAAAGAAACTCAAGGTGCCGAGGATGTGCACGGGAGTGGACGTCAGAACCAGGATTCTAGAGGGAAGTTGTGGACTTGCTGCATGCGGGGGAAGTCTTTGTCTTTGGAAACAACGACTAACCCATGATGAAGGGCCGTGCAGGCGATCCATAAATCGTTGTCGCTGATGCCAATCGCATCGATCTTGATTTTGCGGCGTTTTTCTCGATCTTTAGGGCCGTAGTGGCGAATCAGGTTGGCCTTGAACTCACCGTATAGATCGGAGATTGGTTCACTCAGGGAATAGATCCCAATACCAGACAGGTAAGTCTTAACGCGGCGAAGATTTTCTTGGCGACGTTCTGAGTAGTAGGCCATGTAGTAAACCTCGCCAGACGTGATGATACTGATTGCGATGTTCTCTTCACCGACTTCAGTAATTTTCTGGCGAATGGCAAAATCGCCTTGAATCAGGCGACTGAAGTGGTTGGTATCGAGCAGGTACACGACCTATACCTGAATCTGAGATCGAGTTTCGTAGACTGTCTCTAGGCATTCGTCGAAGTCTTCGCCTACCCAGGTTTCCGTATGACTGAGTAAAGAGCCACCTGTGGAGGGACGAAAGTCCGGAGTTTCTGAAACCAGGGTTTGCTCTGGGTGCTCGGTGCGAACCAGAAGGTTGAGAAAATCGGCAACTAGGCGAAGGCGATCGCTCGAAAGGCGATCTAGATAGTGGTTAATAGTTTGGCGCAGTTGAGTGCTGTTCATGGCTGGAGTTGCGAGTCTTGAGGATCCTAAACTTAGCCCTGATCTGGGGGGGAGTCTGACGGGAGCTCTAACGGCATTTCCAGTGGGGTGGGGGCCATTTCGGGGAAGGCGCTGGCTTCCTCTTTTGCCGGTTCTAGCGCCACCAGCTCGCGCTCGCGCTGTTTCTCTTCTAAGGCTAGGGGTAGGCGGACGGGCTGGGCTTTGGCCTGGGCTTCTTCGGCCTGGGGCAGGCTGTCGGTCAGGTCGTCCATCGGGCGAGGAATCACCATCACGGCGTGGAGTTCGCCGATGCGCTCGGCTTCGTGCATTCCGGCTTCGACTGCGATCGCAACATTAGACAAACTGCCGCGAATGATAATGGTGCACAGCCCCCCGCCAATCGTTTCGTGGGAGACCAGCTGAATATCCGCCGCCTTGGTCATCGCGTCCGCCGCCCCAACCATGGCCGGAAACCCCCGAGTTTCTAGCAGGCCAATCGCGCCGACCCGCTGACGTCTGCCCTGGTCGGTCGGATCGATGTTGAACTGATCCCAGCGGGCGCAAATCGGCAGCACGGCTTCTAGGTTGGGCAAAGGCCGGGGAATCAAAGAAGAAGAGACAAACTGGCCGAACTGCATCGCCGTTTGCTGCCCGGCTTCTACCGCCATGCGCACATCGGCTACCCCGCCGCGCACAATGGCTGTGCAGTGGCCGCCGCCGGTTTTTTCGTAGCCGACCAACACCACATCTGCCGACTTAATCATGGCGTCAGCGGTGCCGATAATCGCCGGAAAGCTTTCAGTCGAGACCATGCCCAGGGCCGCCCCTCGGGGTAAGCGCATCCGCTGAGTCTGGGGCGACTGGGTCGATAGGGGAGCAGGGGTGCGAAGTCGGGATTGCATGGGTCGCCTCGTCAGCAGGATCGGTGGGAAATTCCCCAGGG
>PXDR01000468.1 GCA_003566335.1 Cyanobacteria bacterium T3Sed10_344R1 | reverse complement strand
TGTAGTCAATAACAAAACCCCCCGGGCGATCGCCCCGGGAGGTTTTAGTTGAGGTGAAGCAATCTAGCGCTTCTCTAGACCTTGGTTAGGCGCACCTTCGGGGCCAGCCTTTCCACTACCGCCTTCAGGTTGAGATTCCTGTGTTCCATCGCCTTTCTCATACATGCCGGTATGGCGCTGAGCCGGGTCAATGGGGGTGTTGTAGCCACTTTTATCAGAAGTGTCTTTATCTTTGACTCGCTGATTGTCTGGCTGGTCTTTTGGCTTAGCCATAATCAATGTCTACCACTTGGGTGAATAGCTTCACTCTAGGAGCAGTATTGAAGTCTCGTGTATGCCTAAGGAAAGGCATCGCTGAGACCGCCTATCTACCCATTGATTTCCCCTGACCTAAACGACGTTAACCAGGCAGACCTCACTGTTCAAACTCAGTATCGCTGTAGGGTGCATTCGCGCAGCAATGCACCTACTAGGCTTACTTTAGGAATACAAAAAATAGTGATGGGGAAATAATAAAAAAACCAAATAAAAAAGCCCAAATAAAAAGGAGTGAGCCTAAGCCCACCCCACGCTGAATTAATCCTCTGATTCTGTGAAGGAGCTGCCTTGACCTAGCTAAACTTAGGCCAGAAGCAGCTATTCCCCATTGCTGAACTGAAGTTAGAACAACTTAGGAGAGTAAACGCAGGGTTGCTGCGATTACATCAAGCCGATTTGAGACAGAATGCCTTGGCCAGTCAGGAACTCGGTGGCTAGACCGATGACAAAGCCCAACATGGCTAGACGACCGTTCCAGTTCTCGGCGAACTGAGTGAAACCAAATTTAGTTTGCTCTTCAGTCATGTGAGTAGCCTCGCTTACTGCAACTGTGTGAAGTGGAATTCTCAGAGGCACAAAGCTAACGTTGCCGCTTCGTCCGTGCCCTTGTAAATAAATGTTAATCAATTAACTGCCAAACGACAACATTTCTTTAAGAAAATCGGGTTTATTTTTTCAATGGCAACAATTTAGATCGCCCTCTCATCCTCTAAGCCCTTGTCGCGCAAGGCTTTTGCGGATAATCAGGCTAGTGACTGACCCGCAACAAAAAAAGCTCCCGACTGGCGATTAAACCAGCGGGAGCATCATGTCAGCCCCAAAAACGCGTCGTAATGGAGTTCTCTAGGAATAATGACTCATTGCTGAATCTGCCATTAAGTGGTGACAGCTTGGGAATCCCCGGAGTCAGCCTGGCGCTCTCGGTCGAGTCGCCGCTTGCGAGCATAGAGCTGAATCGTCACCGCCATCAGCAGCACCAGCCCCGCCACTACCCAAGTCGTAGCATCCGCAGGCAGGCTGTTCTTAAACACCGCCAGCATCACCGCCACCACCAGCATCAGGGTGGGGGCTTCATTCAGCGCCCGCAGCTTTTTGCTCGACCACTTACAGGTACCCGCCTGGAGCTGCTTGATCAGTCGGCCACAGTAGAAGTGATAAACCAGCAGCAGCGCCACCACCGCCAGCTTGGCGTGCATCCAGCCCTGCTTCAGCACCTCCGGTTCTTGGCTCAAAATGCCAATCGCCATCGCCACCGTCACCACCATGCCTGGCGTCGTAATGATGTTGTAGAGCCGCCGCTCCATCAAACCATACTGATTTTGCAGAATGCTGCGGGCGGGTTCTGGCTCGGCCTCAGCCTCAACGTGGTAAATAAACAGCCGCACCAGGTAGAACAGCCCAGCGAACCAGACCACAACCCCAATGATGTGAAATGCCTTGAACCAGTAATACGCCATAACCTGTCTTAACCAGTCGTAATTGCGGTGAACACCTGAGCGCTAGAACCTGAACGCCCCGTTTTATTGTGGGCTGCTGAATTTACCCTAAGAGTCAAATCCAGACGGATCTTAATATTTCGGGTTACAAATTTCGGGCTACAAAGCCGGGGCAGGGGACTACAGAGGTGCGATCGCAGCCAGACGCCACAAGCCACAAGGTAAAATGCCCAAGACTTTCCCGGGGGCGGCGAGAGCTGCGGCAAGTCAGGGTTAACGTGTTCTAAAAAATTGTTTTAGCGAGGCTGAGGGCGATGGACGTGCAGTGGCAAGTAGCCAAAACCTACGACGACATTCTTTATCACAAGGCGGATGGCATCGCCAAAGTCACCATCAACCGGCCCCACAAGCGCAACGCCTTTCGGCCCAAGACCGTGTTTGAACTGTACGACGCTTTCTGCGATGCCCGGGAAGATACCCGCATCGGCGTGGTGCTGCTGACCGGGGCGGGGCCACACACCGACGGCAAATACGCCTTTTGCTCTGGCGGCGACCAGAGCGTCCGGGGCCAGGCGGGCTACGTCGGCGATGACGGCGTGCCCCGGCTAAACGTACTGGACTTGCAGCGGTTGATTCGCTCCATGCCCAAGGTGGTGATCGCCCTGGTGGCAGGCTACGCCATTGGTGGCGGCCATGTGCTGCACGTCATTTGCGATCTCACCCTAGCCGCAGACAATGCCGTGTTTGGTCAAACCGGCCCCAAAGTCGGCAGCTTTGACGGCGGGTTTGGGGCCAGCTACCTAGCCCGAATGGTGGGGCAAAAAAAAGCGCGGGAAATTTGGTTCCTCTGCCGCCAGTACAGCGCCCAAGAGGCGATGGACATGGGCATGGTGAACGCCGTGGTGCCGGTCGAGCAACTAGAGACCGAAGGGGTGCAGTGGGCTCAGGAAATCTTACAGAAAAGCCCGATCGCCATTCGCTGTCTCAAGTCCGCCTTCAACGCCGACTGCGATGGCCAAGCCGGATTACAGGAGCTCGCCGGAAACGCCACCCTGCTCTATTACCTCACCGAAGAAGGGGCAGAGGGCAAACAAGCCTTCCTCGACAAACGCCCCCCCGACTTCCGCCAATATCCCTGGCTACCCTAGCCAAATCCAAGTAGGTTGGGCAAAGGGCTCCGCCCGTGCCCAACAACAGAGACGTCCCAGCCCTGCGAAATAACGGCCTAAAGCGTTTGATAGGCACGCTTTGCTTTGCCCATCCTACTTAGCTCAGCTAGCCAACAGCCAACAGCCAACAGCCAACAGCCCCACAACTACTCAGCCTGAATCAACTTCAGCAGATCCTCCGTCGAGACCTTGCCGCTGACATCAGTGCCGTCCAGCAAGCTGTCTGCCAGATCCCGCTTTTGCTGGTGCAAGTCCACAATTTGCTCCTCAATCGTGCCCTGGGCCACCAGACGGTAAATCGTCACCGGACGCTGCTGGCCGATGCGGTGAGCCCGGTCAGACGCCTGATCCTCCACGGCGGGGTTCCACCAAGGATCCATGTGGATCACGTAGTCGGCGGCGGTGAGGTTGAGGCCCGTGCCCCCAGCCTTGAGACTGATCAAAAAGACTTCCCCTTCCCCAGCCTGGAACGCGGCGACCCGCTGCTGGCGCTGTTTAGCCGGGGTGCTGCCGTCGAGGTACTGATAGGTAATGTTCTGGCTGTCTAGGTATTCGCGGATCAGGCGCAGGTGATCAACAAACTGGCTGAAAATGAGCGCCTTGTGGCGGTTCTCTAGCAGCTCGGACAGCACCTCGCCCATAGTGTCGAGCTTGGAGCTGCCGACCCCTGTGCCGGGGGCCACCCGTTCTGGATTGCAGCAAGCCCGCCGCAGCCGCATGATTTCGGCTAGCACCTGGAGGTGCTTGGTGCCTGCTTCGGCATTACTTTCGGTTAGTTTGATCAGGGCTTCCCGGCGTAGGGCTTCGTAGAGGGCTTTTTCTTCCCGGCTCAGCTCAACTTGCAGGGTAATTTCGGTGCGGGAGGGCAGTTCGGACAGCACTTGGCTCTTGGTGCGCCGCAGGATGAAGGGCTGGATGAGCTTTTTCAGCTTTTGCCGGGTGGGTTTGTCCTGGTGGCGCTCTATCGGCACGGCAAAGGTGGTCTGAAACTGGTCGGCAGACCCCAGCAGCCCCGGATTGATAAACCGGAACAGGTTCCACAGTTCCCCCAGGTGGTTTTCGATGGGGGTGCCCGTGGTCAGCAGTTTGAAGCCGCCCTGGAGTTTCATTGCTGCCTGGGAGCGCTTG
>PXDR01000075.1 GCA_003566335.1 Cyanobacteria bacterium T3Sed10_344R1 | reverse complement strand
TTGCAAAAAGGTGGGGGTGGTAGAAGGATGGGCCACCAGCTCCGGCAGCTCAAATCCCGGCACGGCTTGGAAGTAGGACTGCACCAGCTTCACGCGGGTCGATTCAGAACTGTCGCGCCAAATTGCGATCGCTTTTTGAAAGAACATCCGATTCGAGAAGCTGATGATGGCAATGCCCCCCGGCTTCAGCACCCGATGGATTTCGGCGAACACCTTTTCGGGATACTGCAAATACTGCACCGACACCGTATTCAGCACCGCATCAAACGACTGATCATCCAAGGGCAGCGCTGGGTTCTCGTTCAGGTTTTGGACAAAGTAATGGTTGAGCTGGGGATTGCGGGCCAGTTCTTCGCCATTGAGCCCATGACCTTCCACCCAGTCAAGGGGCAGATCATCGGGCAGGTGAGACACCCAGCTACTCATCAGGTCGAGCACCCGGCTGTGGGGCTGGAGCCGCTGGCGGTAGAGGTCAGTAAGCTGCTGAATAAACCCCTCATCGACATGGGTAACAAACCGGGGCGCGTCATAGAACAGGGTGTCGCTGCTGAGATCAAGCTTGGAACGGTGTTCAGGCTTTAGAAGCATGGCGGTGTGAAGGTATCGAACAGAGCAGGGGCGGGCATACACCCTGACTGAATCTTACAAAACTTTACAGTTCCTGGTTTCGGCTACAGAGCCAGGCACCCTATGATTCAAGCAACAGATATGCTTCAGGCAATAACCCATTACCCTTTTCCCTGTCCTCCGTCACCTCTCTTCTGCCCATGATCCCCGGAGAACTCCTCCCCGCCGAAGGCGACATCGAGCTAAACGCCGGTCGTCCGACGCTGACGCTGACGGTCGCCAACACAGGCGATCGCCCCGTGCAAGTCGGCTCCCACTTTCACTTTTACGAAGTCAACTCGGCCCTAGCGTTCGATCGCGAGTCAGCCCGAGGCATGCGGCTCGAC
Source organism: Cyanobacteria bacterium T3Sed10_344R1 (assembly GCA_003566335.1). Classification (GTDB taxonomy): domain Bacteria; phylum Cyanobacteriota; class Cyanobacteriia; order Phormidesmidales; family Phormidesmidaceae; genus PXDR01. The sequence goes on along the minus strand of PXDR01000075.1, from coordinate 3,119 downwards.
ATTCCAGCCGGAACCGCAGTTCGATTTGAACCCGGAGATAGCCGTGAAGTGACTCTCGTAGCCGTCAGCGGCCAGCGCCAGATCTACGGCTTCAATGGTCTGGTGAATGGAGCGCTGTAGGGTGCATTCGCGGCCCCAACATTTTTAACCCTCATCCGACCCCTTCCTTGGCCGCAATGCACCGCCCCCCATCAAACGAACTCCCGGATATGGTGCATTGCTCTCGGATAGGGTGCATTGCTGCGCGGATGCACCCTGCGGTTTCTGGTTCTGCTCTGAATTAAGCGATCGCAGCTCAATTGGCTCAATTTTCTGGCGGATCGGAAATCCGGCGTTAAAACTGGGATAACTGAAGTTAGGGAAAAACAGTTAGGGAAAAACAGCCCGGTTGCTGCTGTCCGCCAACGATTTCCCCCAGGAGTCTGCGGGGGCGGTCAAGTCGCGTTAACATTTGCCTTATTGCCTTACAGTAGTCTGTTGGTAAGGCGCTCAGCCGTTGCGATCGCACTTTAAGCGCTAGCATCAACGGCCTGACTTATCCAAGGGCCACAGTCAGCCGCAGACATGGTCTGATTTCGCGCTGATTTCGCCAGTTTCATATAATATCTACCTGCTAGTCACCCTCAGAGGAGTCCAGTCGTGGCACACAAAATCCTAGTCATTGATGATAGTCGGGTCATCCGCATGCGTGTCCGGGATATGTTGCCCCAGGGAAGCTTTGAGCTGATTGAAGCCAAAGACGGCGTTGAGGGTCTAGACAACATCCGCGAAAAGCGTCCTAACCTAATCATGCTGGACTTCCTGCTGCCTCGGATGAGTGGCTGGGAGGTGTTCCAAGAGATCCAGCGCCAGCCTGACCTGCAGCATATTCCCCTCGTGCTGATGTCGGGCCGCAAAGAAGAGGTGACCGAGAAAATCACCGAACCTTTCGAGTACTTCGAGTTTATTCAAAAGCCGTTTGAACAAAAAGAGCTGATTGAAGCGATCAAAAAGGCTATGGCCAAGGCCCGCAAGCCTCGGCCCAAGGCAGCAGGAGCACCCGCTGCCGCCAGCCCTGGCGCAGTGGCCGCAGGCGGAGCTTCTCCCGAAGAAGTCGCTGCCCTCAAGGCCAAAGTGGACAAGATGCAGGCAGAGCTGAATCAAGTGAAGGCCCAGATGGCCAAGCTCCTGGCCTTTGTCCGTCAAAAACTGAAGTAGGGTCTGCGCCGCTTTCTAAAGCCGCTTGCCAAAGCCACCTGCTCCAGAAGCCCCTAATTGACCAGGGAACTCAACGATCTACCCCGTTAGTCACGCCAAGGCGATGGCTGGCGGGGTGATTAATTTGCGTGGTGTTTTGACGGAATCAGGATAAAGCCATCCTGTTCCGGGTAGTTGTGGGCATCGACTTATGTGTACTTAGTAGCCCTTTGGGGGAGACGGGGCTGGGGGATGAGGGTCTATGGGTGGCAAGACTTATGCCGCAGAGCACCAGGGTTTCGTAGTCTGGGACACAAATGCTCCGGCGGTTTCGGCTTTAGATCCCATAGAGATTCGGCATGAAGGGATCTTGACTCCCCAAACACGATTAGCTCGGTAATAGGAGAACGCAGAATGGTGCAGCGGTGGAAGGGATATCAGCAACTGGTGACAGGTTTGGCCCTGTTGACTTTGGGGGGTAGTCTGTTGAGCTGTGGCCCGACAGAGACTGCTGATGCGCCTGACCCGACAGAGGATGCGGCGGAAACCACGGCGGAGGATAGCGCTCCAGCGGAGCTAGAGACTGTCAGCTTTACCCTGTCTTGGCTGTTGCAGGGGGTGGATGCGCCGCTGACGACGGCGATTGAGCGGGGCTATTTTGCCGACCAGGGAATTGAGGTGGCGTTTGACCGGGGCTTTGGGTCTGCCGATAGCATTACGAAAATCGCGGCGGGGCAGTACGACATTGGCGAGGGCGACCTCTACGCCATGATGGAGTTCAACCAAGAGAACCCCGACACGCCTTTGGTGGCGGTGGCGATGAAGTATAGTCGGTCTCCTTTAGCCGTCGTCTCTTTGGCGGAAAGTGGTTTGGCAGAGCCGACGGATTTAGACTCAGCCAGTATGGGGGCTCCGGCGGGGGATGCGGCCCGTCGTCTCTGGCCGGTGTTTTCTGATCTGGTTGGGGTCGATGGCGACTCGGTGGATTGGGTGAATGTGGAGCCGCGTCTGCGGGAAACGCTGCTGGTTCAGGGGGATTATGATGCGATCGCATGTTTTTCAATCACCTGTTTACCCGCCTTGGACGTGTTGGGGTTTGGCGAGGATGAGGTGAATGTCTTTTACTACAACGACTTTGGCCTAGAACTCTACGGCAATGCCCTGATTGTGCGTCAGGACTTTCTGGACGAAAACCCGGAACTGGTCGAGGGCTTTGTTGCGGCCTATCTGGCTGGAATGCAGGATACTCTTAGCGACCCGGATGGGGCGTTTGATACGGTGGCCGCTTTTGCCGAAGGGGACTTGTTTGACCCAGAGGTAGAGCGGGTGCGGCTGGATCTTGCGATCGAGACCCTCTATACCAGTGACGAGACGGATGAGGTGGGGCTGGGTGCAGTTGACCCCGACCGCCTGGCCACTACCCTAGAGCAGGCTGCCACCGGATTTGGCCTCTCAGATGTGCCCGAGGCCGACCTGGTGTTTAACCCCAACTTTTTGCCGCCCCTGGACGAGCGGACGCTGTAAAGGTTGGCGGCTGACGGGAACGGTTGACGGGACAAAAAATCGCCGGTTCCTGGCTTCAGCCTGTTAAGAAACTGACCCTTTCTGCCCAGCATCTCCGGAGATCATCGCTATGATCCAGTAGCAATGACTCTATAAAGTATGCCTGTTGGGTAAGGAAGGCCAGTGATGGAAGACAGAAAACGGTTTCGCAGCTTACGGCAACTGCCTCTGGGTGTGCTGGTTGGCCTTTCTGCCGTCGCACTACTGTCGGGGGGCGCTGCCGCCTGGTTTACCTGGAATTCAATTTCCACTCGCACCTCGGTTGCCGACTTTCCTGATTTAGAAATCATTGAGCCAGAAACCGTCACCCCAGAGGTACCAACGGCTGACCCTGGCCCCACCACTGCCGACCCTGCCCCAGACCAAACCGCTGTTGCCCC
>PXDR01000491.1 GCA_003566335.1 Cyanobacteria bacterium T3Sed10_344R1 | reverse complement strand
GCAGCGGTCAAGCAGGCTGGGTTTTGACTGAACAACTGTTGCTGCGAGGGGACGTAACCGAGGCAGAGGCAGTGCTTGACAAGTTAGGGAAGCTGCCTGATTCAGAAATCGAGCCTGCTCAAGTGGGTGCCTTGTACGGCTGGTTAGCCCTGACCCGAGGCCAAACCGAGGTGGCCCTGGCCTACTACAGTGCTGCTTACAAACAAATCCGCAAAACCACTGCCGAGCGCCAGCGGTTTTTTAGTATGCCACCAGGACTGTTCTTCATCTTTACCCTGCTCAAGTCAGGCACGGGCAAAGACCTAAAAGCAGTCGTGACCCACGCCAACTTGATGCAAAAGACCCCTGATTGGATTCTTCAGAATGCCTATGGTCTGCTGGGTCAGGTGGCCAAAATGCAGCAGGGACAGATCCCCCCTGGACTCTCTTCGCTGTTATCTCTGAGCTCCCAGATCGACCATCCTGAGTCGAGCCTAGAGAACGACGACACCCTATTAATGTTTGTCAAAAGCCTGTGTACCTACTGGAGTGATCCCACCACTGCCCGCAATGTTTTACCTGAGGGGTTGCTCTGGGCCTGTAAGCACGCCCAGGCAGGGGGCTATCACTGGCTCGCCGCAGAATGGGCCGAACTGCTGAAACGTTGTGGGGGTAAAAATCTGCCCCTAGATGTACCGGCTTGGCGAGAGCAGGCTGGGGTAGTCACCTTGGTCGATGCGGTGCCAGTGCAGGAGCCCTGGGAATGGAGCCTAAATGCTCTGGTGAAGCTGCAAGATCCCACAGCGGCGATAGCGGCTCCGGTGTCAGAACGGCGGCTGGCCTGGTTCTTGAGCCTCTCATCTCGTGGCGATTGGCAGCTTCAGCCTAAGGAGCAAAAGATTACGGCGAAAGGCGACTGGAGTCGGGGTCGGGCAGTGGCGATGAAGCGGCTGGCGGAACGAGATGATGACAGCCTGGATTATCTGACGGCCCAAGATCGGCGGGTTTGCGATCGCATCGACTCTTACCAAGATGGCTACAGCTACTACCGTTCTGTCTATTACGAGTTTGAGGAAAATGCGATCGCAGCCCTAGTCGGCCATCCCGCCGTATTTTGGGAAGACGCCCCCACCACCCGGGTTGAACTGGTCAAAGGCGAACCCGAACTGCTGGTGCAAGCCCTGTCCGAGCAACAACTGTGCCTCAGCCTATATCCACCCATCGATCCAGATCGCCGGGTTTTGCTGATCAAAGAAACTCCCACCCGGGTCAAGGTGATCGAACTCAGCGAAGGCCACCAGCGGATCGCCAACATCTTGGGCAGCAACAACAGCCTAGAAGTGCCCAGCCACGCCAAAGAACGGGTGCTCAACGCCATCAGCGCCGTCGCGGGCATCGTCACCGTCCACTCCGACATTGGTGGCGAATCTGCCACCGCCGAAACCGTTGACGCCAACCCTCAACCCCACATCCACCTGCTGCCTGCGGGGGAAGGGCTCAAAGTCGCGGCCCTGACCCGGCCCTTTGGCGGCGCTGGCCCCTACTATCCCCCCGGCAGCGGTGGCACCACCGTCCTGGCTGAAATCAAGGGGCAGCGGTTACAAACCCACCGAGATCAGCTCAGCGAAAAACGCCTCGTCAACGCTGTCATCCAGGCGTGCCCCACCCTCAACCGCTACCCCGAAACCCACTTTGAATGGTTAATTGACCAGCCGGAAGACTGCTTAGAACTCCTCTCCGACCTGCAAGCCCTGGGGGACACCATTCAGTTGGAATGGCCCGAAGGGGAAAAAATGCGCCTCAGTCATCGGGCCGATACCCAGAGCTTTAGCCTCAACATTCAGCGCCAGCGGGACTGGTTCGCCGCCAGCGGCAGCCTGCAACTCGACGACAACCTGGTGCTCGACATGCAGCAGCTAATGCAGTTGCTCAGTCAAACCCCCAGCCGTTTTGTCCCCCTCGGGGATGGTCAATTCCTGGCCCTGACTGAAACCTTCCGCAAACGGCTCGACGAACTGCGCAGCTTTTCTGAAAACCACAAAGACGGCGTCCGCTTTCACCCCCTCGCCATCCCCGCCCTAGAAGATCTGATGGATGAGGTGGGCCAGGTCAATGCCGACAAGCACTGGAAAGACCACCTGAAGCGGCTCAAGTCCATGCGCCAGATTCAGCCCCAGGTGCCCTCGACTCTACAAGCTGAACTGCGAGATTACCAAATCGACGGCTTTACCTGGCTGGCCCGCCTAGCTCACTGGGGCGTCGGCGCTTGCCTGGCCGACGACATGGGCCTGGGCAAAACCCTGCAAGCCCTGGCCCTGATTCTCACCCGCGCCCCCGAAGGCCCCACCCTCGTCATCGCCCCCACCTCCGTGGCGGGCAACTGGCTTAACGAAGCCACCAAGTTTGCCCCCACCCTGAATCCACTACAGTTTGGCAGTGGCGATCGCCAACAACTGCTCGACAACCTCCAACCCTTCGACCTGTTGGTGTGCAGCTACGGCCTGCTGCAACAAGAAGACGTGGCCAACATGCTGGCCGAAGTGGAGTGGCAAACCATCATCCTCGACGAAGCCCAGGCGATTAAAAACAGTGCCACCAAGCGATCCCAGGCAGCCATGAAACTCCAGGGCGGCTTCAAACTACTCACCACCGGCACCCCCATCGAAAACCACCTGGGGGAACTGTGGAACCTGTTCCGCTTTATCAATCCGGGGCTGCTGGGGTCTGCCGATCAGTTTCAAACCACCTTTGCCGTGCCGATTGAGCGCTACCAAGACAAACCCACCCGCCAAAAGCTGAAAAAACTAATCCAGCCCTTCATCCTGCGGCGCACCAAGAGCCAAGTGCTGTCCGAACTGCCCTCCCGCACCGAAATCACCCTGCAAGTCGAGCTGAGCCGGGAAGAAAAAGCCTTCTACGAAGCCCTGCGCCGGGAAGCCCTGATCAAACTGACCGAAAGTGACGCTGAAGCAGGCACCAAGCACTTACAGGTGCTGGCCGAAATCATGCGACTACGGCGGGCCTGCTGCAATCCAGAACTGGTGACCCCCGGCACCGGGGTCGGTAGCTCCAAGCTCGACACCATGGGCGAGGTGCTGTCCGAACTGCTAGAGAACCGCCACAAAGCCCTGATTTTCAGCCAGTTTGTCGATCACCTGCACCTCATCCGCGACTACCTAGACGATCAAAAGATTGCCTACCAGTACCTCGACGGCAGCACCCCGGCCAAACAGCGCCAGCAACGGGTCGCCGCCTTCCAAGCCGGAGAAGGGGACGTGTTTTTGATCAGCCTCAAAGCCGGAGGCACCGGCCTCAACCTCACCGCCGCCGACTACGTGATCCACATGGATCCCTGGTGGAACCCGGCAGTGGAAGATCAGGCGTCCGACCGCGCCCACCGCATTGGTCAGCAGCGCCCAGTCACCATCTATCGCCTAGTCGCCCAAGGCACGATTGAAGAACAAATCGTCGATCTGCACCAGCAAAAGCGAGATCTAGCAGACAGCTTGCTAGACGGCACTGATGTCAGCGGCAAGGTCTCGACGGAGGATCTGCTGAAGTTGATTCAGGCTGAGTAGTTGTGGGGCTATTAGGGGTACCAACTTAAGGCGGGATTTTTATTGCTCTACGGCCCTGCCCCCTTACCAACGGTGCTGCCCTTAGACAGGCTCAGGGCGAACGGTTCCAGTCCGTTCGGGCTGAGCTTGTCGAAGCCCATTGTTAGCAACTTCATAAGGTGATCCGTCCCGCCTTAAGCGGATACCCGCTATTAGCTGTTGGCTATTGGCTGTTGGCTAGAAAGCCCTGGGGGTATGGCTCATCAGGGTTTAAACATCTCGTAGGGTGCTGTTAGGCGCAGCCGTAACGCACCGGGCGGGTGAGAGCTGGGGTCTGGGGCTGCTCAGTAACGTGCCGTTTAGGTGAGATTTTCCACTGGCTTAGGGGAGCCAGGGATATTGGCGAAAGTCGGGGGGGCCTTTGTCGAGGAAGGCTTGTTTGCCCTCTGCGCCTTCTTCGGTGAGGTAATAGAGCAGGGTGGCGTTTCCGGCGAGCTCCTGTAATCCGGCTTGGCCATCGCAGTCGGCGTTGAAGGCGGACT
>PXDR01000621.1 GCA_003566335.1 Cyanobacteria bacterium T3Sed10_344R1 | reverse complement strand
CGCCACCCACTCCGGCGGCGGCCAATGCTGCAACGCCATCGGCGGCGGAATCCAGTCCTAGCAGTCAGCCAAACATCACGGCAACGGCAGCACCGACTGTGCCCGTGAGCAACAGCACGCCTCTACCGCCGTTACCTTCGGTACCGCTGGCGCTGCCCCCAGTCCCCACGCAGCCCTTGGCAACGGTGCCGGTAGCTAACCCACCTAGCCCAAACCTACCTAGCCCATCAGTGGCGGCAGCGCCTTTAGCGTTACCGACCCCAACGGGGCCTTTGGCTGAGCAAATTGAGATCACTGGGGTGGCCCAGGTGGGTAGCCAAGTTCATGCGATTGTGCGGGAGCCCGATGGCAGTGGCAGCCGTTATGTGGCGGCGGGCGATTATCTGGCCGGTGGGCAGGTGTTAGTCAAGCGGATTGAGGTTGGGGTAAACAGTGAGCCCAGGGTGGTGTTAGAACAGGGGGGACGGGAATATACCCGATCCGTCGGGGGTGCTTCGGCGATGGCTGGCCTGATGTAGAGGTTAGCTGGGCTGCGATCGCACTTCATCACGCTTTCGCGGCACCCTCCTTAGCCCCAACTTGGTTTAACCTGTGACCCACGCTTCCCCTAACTCCAACCCTGAGGACGGATCTTCCCCGGCCAGCGGTTGGCTCGGGAAAAAACTTAAACCGACATCAGCAGAGTCTTCTCCGGCGCTGAGGCAATTCCAGCCATCTGGGCAATATCGGTGCCCCGTTTGCCGTCATGGCCAGATTGAGGCCATGGTGTTGATGGATGCCTTTGCCTGTGATTTTTGCCGCCATATCTTTACGCCTAACCTAGAAGCACAGACCATTGAAGTGGTGGACAGCGTGCAGCCCATGACCTGGCGCTGGACAGGGCAAAGTTGGCGACAGTCTCGCCATCTCGATCGCGATTTGACCCTGTTGGTCTGGGGACTGGGGGCGGTGCTGGTGCTGCTGCCACCGGGTCTGGTTTGGCTGGCGGGCTATGTTTTTCCGCCGTTGCCCGACAGCCCTGGAGCCAGTGTGCCTCTAATTTGGGCGGGGCTAACGCTGTTGTGCCATAGCCTACTGGCACTGTGGCTGGTGGCAGAGCATTATCAATTTTCGGCCTATGTAGCGTTGAAGCTTCAGTTGCGGCGGCAACTGCAAAGACCGGCTTAGCCCTTGAGCCAGAACTCGTCGTAGACTCGCCTCAGACTCACCTTGATGAATCAATCCAGGGCGCGAAAACGGCCTTGGTTCCACAGCCAGACTTGATATCGATCGCCGTCTCGAATCAGCAGTCCGCCCGGGAGCCAGCCTTGCAGCGGTTGATTAGCGGACTGGTACAGGACGGTGCCGTCAGGCGTAATAATCCAGTGCTGAGGCAGGGCGGCAAGTTGAGCCTGGGCTGGCGTCTCCCCTAAAACGTCCATATTCAGAGCCACGACAGCTTCGGCATTGCCGTCGGCGGTCACGTCCAAGGATTGCACCATCGCGGCCCGCAGCAGGGTCTCAGAATCAATCAAATCCGCATCTAGCTGCTGAGACAGTTGCGCGACTATCTGTTCGGCCCAGGCGGGCTGCTGCTGTCGCCATTGCCGTAACGCTGAGCCGACGTTGGGGGAAAGCCCCTGGGCTAAGCCCTGGGTGATTGCGATCGCAGCTGTAGTAGCGCCTGTAGGAGCCGCCACCAGCAAGTCCAATCGGTTTCCCTGTTGGCGAGCGGCCACGGTTTGAACATTTGCCGCTTGGGGGCCTGCAGTCCCAGGCAATAAGAGCTGAAGAGATGCGATCGCACCTCCCCAACCTGAAGTTGTCAGGTCGGCTAAGGCAGGCACAGGCGGCGACACCTGCCAACGCCCCGCCTGCTGCACGGCCCGCACCTGCACCACCAGCCACTGTTGATTTGGCCCCAATGATTGCGGTTCCAACGACTGAGGTTCTGCTGAATCAGACTGTATGGCTGTCCAGTCCGACCAAGTCACCTGACTGGGGGCACTCACCGCCCCCACCACCCCCTGCACCGAGGCGCTGGCTGTCGTGGGCGTTGCCGCCTCAGTCACCACCTCCGCAGGGGACGACGGCAAATCTGGGGGGCTCAGCGCCCCCCAGATTTGCTGAAACTGCTGCTGGGCCGAACCAGGATTCGTCTGGCGGGCCAACCAGGCTTGGGCCGTAGCCTGATCTTGCTGGGCCATCAGCAGCAATGCCCCCCAGACCTGAGCCGCTGGGGTCGGGTTCACCTGCAAACTGGTCACCACCCGCTGCCACAGCCGCCCAGACTCTTGAGTCACCACCGTAGCGTCATAGTCGGCGGTTTCGGTTAACAGGGTCAACGCCGCCTGCCACTGACCATCAATCAATAAAGCCAGCATCTTTTGGTTCGGACTCGCCCAGGATTGCTCTGCCTGACGACGGGTCACTTGGGCATGACGCTCAATCAATCGATGCTGGGCAGTCGCCATCAGCGTCCATCGATCGGCTTGATCTGCCTTGAGTTGTTCTAACCGCGCTAAGGCATCAGACCACAGCCCGGCCCGGGCTAGCACCATCACCTGTTCATACCTGGGATCAGTCTCAGCCAAAGCCAGCTCGCTCAGAGAAATAGGCCGCATCTGCATCCCGCCGCCAGTGAGCTGAAACCCCTGAAACTGGGGTTCTAACCCCACAGTTTGGTCGATCACGAGCACCGCTGGCTCTCCCGGTTCTAAGGGCATCCAGGCGGGCAAGGCCCGGGCTGGGCTGGTCCATCGCACCAATCGCCGTAATCGACCCTGGGTCGCAGAATAATGAATCACCTGACCGTAATCGACCCGACTACTGCCCCGCTGCCATTGGTGCCACAGGGTGTACCAATGACCACTATCCATCTCTGGCAATGGCCGGATTTGGGTCAGGGGCAGCACCCGACTACTGCCAATACTTTGGGCGCTTGTCCCCTGGAGGGGAGCCACCACAAAGGCTTCTTCGGGGCCACTAATCGCCACTTGATCCTGTAATTGCAGCCGTGATCCGTCAGGGACTAGCACCACTAGGGCTCGCACTTCAACAATAGTGTCGCAGTCTCGGCTGCAGTTGGGCCGGGTTTGCCACAGTGGCAGCAGCCAGTGGGTTTGCCCCTCTGCCGTCACCGTTATGGGGTCTCCAACCCACAGCCCAGCGCTCTCAGCCTCAGCCTCAATCTCTTCAAGACTGGTGATTTGCCGACTCCAGTCTTGATCTCCCCGGGGCACCCAGCGTTCTAGCCAGGCCACCGGTTGGGGCGCAACCAGCAGCTGTAGCCCCCAGAGGGTGCTCAACACCACCCCCGCCCCCGCCCCCGCTAGCGTTAACCACACGGCAACGGTAACCAGCCCCTGCCTCACCCAGGCGGGCAGGGTTCGCTGCTTAACCAACATCGTCACCCGCCCCGGGGCTGAGCGGGTTAACTTAGCGGTGGATTTAGTAGGAACCGTTTTGGCCACGGGCTAGGGTGAGTTATCTGCTTAGATTTAGATCGCGTTTAGATCAGGCTAGGTTGCACACTAAGGCACCAATCCCCAGGCATTGTTCCGTGAGGATAGCACCGCTGAGCCGCTCTGGCGTTAGGATTCGCAAGTTCTCAATCTGTCTCAGGATCACCCTTGGTTCCCGACAATCCAGCTCAGAGACTGTTTAGAGGCTGCTCTAAAAGGGCATCCGCTCATCATCCGCTCAAGGCTGATCGCCCCAGACGGGGTGATCACCGCTGATCTAGCAGCTAGGCATAGGGACTAGAGAATGGGGCACAGGGTAGCGGGCATAAGGCACAGGCACTCTCTCTTTGAGTTCTGTTTGAGTTCTGACGGTTTATCAATGTTTACTGATTCTGCATTTACGGGCTCCGCGCCATGATTATCACCGTCGCCAGCTTTAAGGGCGGGGTAGGCAAAACCACCACGGCTGTTCATCTTGCCGCCTACTTGCAGGGGCAGGCGGAAACCGTGCTGATTGATGCAGACCCCAATCGCTCGGCCCTAGGATGGGCCAGTCGGGGCGAGTTGCCTTACCCGGTGCTAGATCAATGGCAGGCGGAGCAGCAGCTGCGGCCCTACAGCCACATGGTGATTGATACCCCAGCCCGACCCACGGCGGCGGACTTAACCGCTTTGGCGGCAAGCTGTGACCTGCTGGTGCTGCCGACAACGCCGGATGTGTTGGCCCTGGATGCCCTGGTGTTGACGGTGGATTTTTTGCGGAGCAGTGCGGTCAGTCACTACCAGATTTTGCTGACAGCGGTGCCCCCCAAGCCCAGTCGCGCAGCGGCAGAAGTGCGGGCTGTTTTAGTGGATGCAGGCTTACCCCTGTTTGATCAGGACATTCGACGACTCGCAGCCTTTCAAAAGGCTGCCCTAGAGGGGGTACCCGTGTACGAGGTTAAAGATCCTCGGGCAGAGTTAGGGTGGCAAGACTATGGGGCGGTTGGCCTAGAGATCTTGGCCGCTAATCGTCCCGATCGGTTGGCAGAACTGCCCCAGAACGAATCAGAGAATCTATAGTAATTGTCTTTAGGTGATTGAGTGAACGTCCTATGACTGAGCAAGCTCTGCCTAGCACGGCCAGCACCATTGCCCTGGTCGCCCACGATCGCAAAAAAGATGACATCGTTGTCCTAGCCCGTGAACACAAAGCCCTGTTGTCGAAGTATCGGCTGATTGCCACGGGGACGACTGGCCAACGGATTCAGGCTGGCACCCAACTCAATGTCACCGCGAAGCAGTCAGGGCCGCTCGGGGGAGATGCAGAGATTGCCGCCGAAGTAGTGAATGGCCATGTGGTTGCGGTGATTTTTTTAATTGATCCGCTCTATGCCCAGCCCCATGAACCGGATATTCGAGCGCTGCTGCGGATTTGCGAAGTTTACGATGTGCCTTTAGCCACCAATTTAGCGACGGCAAAGGCTGTGTTGGCGACCCTGGGCGGGGTACGGGTGGGCCATTTGATCTTTAATCCGGTGTCGGGCCAAGGGGATCCGCAACAGCAGTTGCGGTTGATTCGTCAGCATTTGGCTCCCCAGATCCAGCTGCGGGTTCACGTTACCCAGCCGGGGGATGACCCAGATGCGATCGCACGCTCAGCCGTCGCAGATGGGGCTGACTTGGTGATTGCGTCGGGGGGCGATGGCACCGTCTCTACGGTTGCCGGGGCGCTGATGGAAACCGAGGTGCCCCTAGGGGTGCTGCCTCGGGGCACGGCCAATGCGTTTGCGGTCGCCCTGGGCATTCCCACCGACTTACCCGGGGCTTGCGATGTGCTGTTGGCAGGCTTGACGCAAACCGTCGATGCCGCCCGCTGTAATGGTAAACCGATGATTTTACTAGCAGGCATTGGCTTTGAGGCTGAAACCGTGGAGCGGGCCAACCGAGAAGCCAAGGATCGCTGGGGAGCCCTGGCCTATATTTTGGCGGGCATCCAGCAATTTGGAGAACAACAGCCCTTTGAGGCGGAACTAGAGGTGGATGAGGGCAAGGTCACCACAGTACAGGCCGTGGCGATTACCGTGGCCAATGCTGCCCCCCCGACCTCCATCTTGGCCCAAGGGTCAGGCAAGGTGATTGCCAGTGATGGGCTGCTGGATATCACCATTGGTACCTCTGCCACCAAGTTTCAAGCGTTCAACGCCTTGATTGATCTCATGGGGGCAGCCCTCGTCAAGGGAGAGACCCGCCGAGAGGACATTGTGCGGCTCCAGGCTCAACGAATTAAGGTGACGACGAACCCAGGGCAAAAAGTGGTGGTTGATGGTGACCTGCTAAACGGGGCATTGGATGACCCGATTGAGGTGATTTGTTATCCCAGGAGCCTGCGCGTGCTGGCTCCGCCCAGCCCGGATTAGGCCCAGACTCTGGCCGCTCAGCCCTTGAATCTGGCGTTAATTAATCTGGTGTTAATCAATCTGGTGTTAAGTCAAGTCGGGACGAGCGATTCCCTAATCGTTTCGGCGCAGTACCAGGACGGGACAAGGGGATAGACGCACAACTCGCTCAGCAACTGACCCAATCAGGAAACGGCTAATGCCGGTGCGGCCATGGGACGGAATGACGATGAGACTCGCCTGGTGGGTAGTGGCGTAGTCAATAATTTCAGAGCTGGGGTTGCCGATGCTGACATCAATGTGGAGACCGCTGTAGGCATCACCACTGAAGCGCTGCTCTAGGGCTTTCATCACTTCCTGTTTACGAGTGGCGTTATCCACGGTGCTCCAGGTGACGCCAGGATCTCCAGCGGAGAGTTCTGGCAGGATGTGGAGAACGTGAAGGTGGGTAGCATCTCCCACAAAGGCGAGGGCTTGATCCAACGCCTCAAAGGAGACTTCGGAAAAGTCCACAGGCACCAAAACGCGGTCGGTGGTGAATAGGGTCATCAGTTGCTCTGAGCCTCCTGTTTTTTGGGGTTGAGATTTTGACGGAATTTTTGACGAGATTTTTAACGCCAGTCTTGTGGTCGTAAACCTGGGGGAATTAGGCCGCCTGCCCATGACCTACTGAGGCACCGTCCAGGACAACCCACAGACTTACTCCCCCGACTCTAGGGACAATCTAAACGATTCTGGCGGACGATTCCGTGATGAATGATGTCAGTTTTGCCTAAAATCGGTCGATTTCCGCAAATTCTGGGGTTGCGGCGACGGCGGCTCGCCCCGCTTCGCCACAGGTGCGCGGGGTGGGGAAGAGTTTGGTTGGGTTGGCTAAGCCCTGTGGATTAAAGGCTTGGCGCACCCACTGCATGGTTTCTAGGTCGGCGGCGGAGAACATGGCGGACATATAGCAGCGCTTGTCAGCTCCGATGCCATGTTCACCAGAAATGCTGCCGCCGACCTGGACGCAAAGTTTGAGAATGTCGCCCCCGAGGGCTTCGACGGCTTCGAGTTGACCAGGAATGGCGTTGTTGTACAGGATCAGCGGGTGCAGGTTGCCGTCCCCTGCATGGAAGACATTGGCGACGCGGTAGCCGTGGTGCTCACCAAGGGCGGCGATCTGTTTCAGCACGTGGGGCAGTTGGGTGCGGGGAATGACGCCGTCCTGGACATAGTAGTCGGGGCTGAGTTTGCCCATGGCGGCAAAGGCGGCTTTGCGACCTTTCCACAGCCGCAGCCGGTCTTCGGGTTGGGTGGCAGTGGTGACGTGACGGGCACCGTTTTGCTGGCAGAGGGCGGTGATGCGATCGCAACTTGCCGCCACCTCTGGGCCAAGACCATCCACTTCAATCAGCAAAATCGCTTCGGCATCCCGAGGATAGCAATCGGTTTGCACCACGTCTTCAACGGCGTTGATGCTGAAGTTATCCATCATTTCCATCCCAGCGGGGATAATCCCGGCGCTGATGATGTCGGATACGGTGGCCCCGGCAGCTTCTACGCTGGTGAAGTCTGCCAGCAGCACGTGAATCGCTTCTGGAGCCTTCAGCAGATTGAGGGTGATTTCGGTAGCGATGCCTAGGGTGCCTTCGGAGCCCACAAACAGCCCGGTGAGGTCATAGCCCGGTCGTTCTGGCCCGCCGCCGACTTCGACAATTTGGCCATCGGGCAGCACCAGCTTCAGCCCCAGGACGTGGTTGGTGGTGACGCCATACTTCAAGCAGTGGACGCCGCCGGAGTTTTCGGCCACGTTGCCGCCGACGGAGCAGACCGACTGGCTAGAGGGGTCAGGGGCGTAGTAAAAACCCGCCCCGCTGACGGCTTGGGTGACCCAGTTGTTGATCACCCCCGGCTGGACGGTGACCCGCTGGTTGACTAAATCCACCTGCAAAATGCGGTTCATCCGGGCGGTGACGATGAGCACACAGTCTTCAATCGGCAAGGCTCCGCCGGATAGTCCGGTGCCAGCCCCTCGGGCGACAAAGGGAATTTGGTTGCGATCGCAAATCTCCACCGCCGCCGCCACCTCTGCCGTGGTGCAAGGCAGCACCACAATTGCCGGGCGCTGGCGATAGCTGGTGAGGCCATCACACTCGTAGACCAGCAGCTCTTCCTGGCGCTGGATGACGCTGTCTTTGCCTAAGGCTTTGGTGAGTTGCCGGACGATGGGCCGCCAGTTGCGACGGCTGATCGGTGGGTTAAGTGTTGCCCCCATGGTTGCTCCCTTGACTGCCGCCTAAGGTTGAATGGATCTGTGCTGCGATCCTAGCGTGTTCCCGGGGTCTAACGCGGGGAACGGTCACCTGTCGCCCGCAGCAGTCAGATTGAGCCGTTTTTGACGCTTTTGAGGCTAACTTGAGGCTAACTTGAGGCTGACTTAACGGGATTGGCGGGGTTGGGCTTGTGGTAATTACTTGTGGTGATTAAACAAGGGAAAAGCCCGAACCGGTTTCGGGCTTTGGTGATCCAGTTGAACGCCCTTGCTAAACTGCCGACAAGTCGGCTTAGCAGCAGATCGAAATCCCGATCGAAATTGCGCTGGATTTAGGGGAAAAGCAGGAGACCATGACGAAATCAAATGTTCCAGCCCTGGTGGGCACCCTGGTTGTGACAATGGGGCTATTAGGGGGCGGCGCGTGGTTTCTCCACCGCATGAATCCTGATTTGGTTGGCGGCATTCAGCTCCCCTCTAGCCAGGCGGAGGGTGAATCCAGCGCCCGCCGCACTGCACCCCGGGGCGAGTCGGAAGTGCTGCTGCTGGGGGATACCTTCAGTGGCTACAGCACGTTCCGCAGTGCCGAGTTTCAGCAGCTTTTGTCAGAGTTTGGGGTGGGTCTGCGCTACGCCGACGAGTTTGACCAGGGGGCTCGGGCCGAGAGTCTGGCAACCGGTGAGGCCGATCTCATCGTCACGACCCTAGATCAGTTTTTGCAGCAGCAGCCCCAGGGGCAAATTGTCGGATTGATTGACCGCACCATCGGGGCAGATGCGGTGGTGCTGAATACAGTTCAATATCCGGAATTGACCTCCCTGCTAGAGCTAGAAGCCCTGATTCAACAGGCCCAGAGCCAAGGGGAAACCCTGAGCATTGCCTACGCCGGAGATACCCCGAGCGAGTATCTGGCCCTGGTGCTAGACACCAAGTTTGATGCCTTTAATCTGTCTGACTTCAACGTGATTGAGGTGGAAGATGCCTCCCAAGCCTGGGAACTGATGCAGGATCCGTCCGAACAGGTTGCGATCGCAGTCTTGTGGGAGCCCTTTGTCACCCAAGCCCGGCAGCAGGACTACACGGTGGTGCTGTCCAGCAACGATGCGCCGGGGTCGATTGTGGATGTGCTGGTGGCTTCCGATCGACTGTTGCAGAGCCAGCCCACCCTCGTTTCTGAACTGCTCGAAGCCTATTACCGCCGCATCGACACCAATGTACGGGATGCGTCCCAACTCCAGCAACAAATTGCCGAAGACGGGGAGTTATCCCCCGCCGAAGCCGCCGCTGTGCTCCAGGGCATCGACTTTTTTACGGCGGCTGAAGCCCAAACGTGGATGGCAGAAGGCACCCTGCGTCGCCGGATTGAGGCGACCGCTGCCGTGCTGGTGTTGTCCGGTCGGCTGAATGCAGTGCCAGCAGAGCCCGAGACCCTTTACAGCAGCCAGTTCCTCAGCAAGGCTGCTGCCAATACCCAAACCCTGATTGACCTCGTGCGGGCCGATAACCCCGAACTGGCCGATCGCCTCAGTGGGGCTGAAGCCGCCACCCCAGCCGTCACCCCCGTCAGTGATACCCAAGTACAGGCCGCTCCCGACATTGGCAACCTCAATGTGGAAGGCCAGGTGGAATTTAGTACCGGATCGGCCCAGCTCACGGCCACCGGCCAGCAAACCCTGAGCGCCCTGGTGCAGGACGTGCAGGAATTTAACCCAGAAACCGTGGCGGTGCGGGTGATTGGCCACACCTCTCAGACTGGGCCAGCGGATCTCAACCAGCGGCTGAGTCAGCAGCGGGCTCAGGTGGTGGTGGACTTTTTGCGCAGCCAGGGGGTGCAGCACAATATCGTGGCGGAGGGCCGGGGCTTTAGCCAACTGCTGGGCAATGTGCCCACGGCGGATCCGCGCCAGCAGCGCACCGAAATTCGGCTGGTGCGGGTGGATTAGCTATGAGTCAGCCCCAGCCAACGGCAGAACAGCGAGTTCTTTTGGCCGAGGCATTGCAGATTTGCCGCTATTTGGTGCTGTCTGCCGCCGCCGATCGGGAACCGGCAGTGGTGGCCCGTCGCCAGCAGCGGCTTCGGCAAATCCAGAGCCAAATCCAGGGGTATGGGCACGAGATCTGCTGCGATCGCATCCCCATTGACCAAATCCCCCACCCCGTGCGCCAAGCCTTTGTCCAGGCAGTGCTGCTGGTCAGCCGCTATGGTCAAACCGGCAGCAGCGGCTGGCGGGGCACCCTGCCCTCCCCCACCCTGGAAAAGTACCGACCAGATTCCCTACCTGACTGGCTACAGCAGAGCTCAATCCTCCACCAACTAGGGAATCAGTTTCAGCTCGGGGAAGCTGCGATCGCCACCCTCCTGGGCCAACTCGACCAAGCCGATCGGCACTTAACCCAACAGAGCCAGCTCATCGCCGCCGTCCTCACCAGCGTCAGCCCGCAGCCGAACCAGCCGACCCAGACGGATTTTGCCCGGCTGTTCCAGCGGCTGTTTGATTGTCCGCTGCCTGCCGACGCTATTCACGGACTCTATACCCCCACCCAGATTTACTTTTGCCTCGACTTTGACACTGCCCTAGACAATCCGGCCCTAACTGGCCCCAGCCGCCAGCGGCTTCAACAAATCCAGGCCCAAATCCAAACCTTCAGCTTTGACCAATTCCGCCGCTTTCCAACCTTTGGCCCCTGCCGTCCCGAGCAGATTCAATCGCCCTGGCTAGAACAACTGGCGTCAGAGTTGGGCCGATCAAAAGCTGCGATCGCCCAAGCCCTAGCCGCCACCGTCGGCGTTTTACCCCTGGCCGAGGCCGAAACGTTCCTAATTCACGACATCTGGGGTCACTACTGGCAGCTAGGGCTCACCCAATTCCAGAGCGACTACGCCACCTTAGCTGATTGCCAGGAACCCCTACGAGCAGCCGAAACCGCCTATACCGAAGCTGGCCCCCTCACCTACCGCCAGCTCTTTGGCCTCAAGGACGACCAGGTGACGCTGGATTTAGCCAAGGCCCGACTGTTCTTTCACGGCGAAGTGCGACAGCGGCTAGGTCTGTTGTTCACCCACCTGCTCGGGGAAATCGTGGCCGACGTGGCCGAGTTTAAATTCGTCTGGAGCCATCCCCAGTCAGCAGCAGATCTGCCGAGTTCCTCAGTCTTCAAGCATCAGCCCACCAACCTCGACCTCAGCTTGGCAGACCTAGACTTCCTGTTTCTGCGGGTGCTGCATCCCCTACTGAGCGTCGAGCTTTCCGTCCGCCACCCGAGCCCCCTAGAATCCGACTTACTGGCCGATCTCAGCCCAACCCACGGCCTCACGCCCAGTCAAACCCTAACCCTAGAAATCAGCCTCAAACAGGCGATTTTGCAGCTGCATCACCTGTTCTTAGAGGAATACCGCACCACCTATCTGCCCACCCTGGCCACAGACGGCAACCTATTTGCCGCCATCGTCACTAATTTGCTGCAAGTTCAAACCGTGCTGAACCAGCTTTACACCCAGCCAGCGTTAACCCAGTCCTCCCCGCCTTTGCCCATGCAGGATTTACTGCTGATCTTCATTACTAGCTACTGCGCCGGAGATTGCTACCACGAGTTTTGGCAGGTAGATGACGTCCTGGCAGCTTATTTCCTGCCCTGCTGGCGGTGGCTAGCGTCGTGCCAGCCACCGGCTTAGCCTTCACCGCACCGCATCATCCGGCAACATCACTCAGCCACTTCTACGGCCTTGATCCCAGACATCCGCTCACCGTTGAGCATGCGCTGGGCAGCGTCCAGCAGCGCTTCTTCTAGATAGGGCTTGGTAAAGTAGCCGCTTGCCCCAAGATCGACCGCCATCTGCCGGTGGCGATCGGCTCCCCGAGAGGTCAGCATCGCAATCGGAATCCCAGTTAGATTGGGGTCTTTCTGAATGCGAGACAACAGCTCTAGGCCATCCATCCGGGGCATTTCAATGTCGCAGAAGACCAAGTCACAGGGCAGACCCGATCGCAGTTTTTCCCAGGCTTCTTGACCGTCACGGGCTTGTTCAACCCGGTAGCCGACCTTGTTGAAGCTCATGGACAGCAGCTCGCGCACCGTAATCGAGTCGTCCACAATCAGCACCATGGGCTCAGTTTGAACTGGCTGGGTCTCAGCAGCAGGCGTCTGAGCGTCGGAAGCCCATAGGGAAGAGCCAGCCTCCCGGCGAACCCGACCCAGGGACAGGTCAATCAGCTCTAGCACGTCCGCAATCGGCATCACGCGCCCATCCCCTAGCACCGTCGCCCCGGCAATACCCACGGGCTTGGGCACTGGGCCTTCGAGCTGCTTGATTACAATTTCCTGCTCGCCTAGTACCTGATCTACTTGGAGGGCGATGTGGGTGTTGGCGCTGCGCAGCATGACGATAGAAATCACTTCTTCGTCTTGGTTGCCGCCGTAGACCCGGCCTCGACCCAAGCTGCGGTTAAACTGCAGCAGATCAGACAGGGGCCGGAAGGGCAGCAGAGTGTCGCGCCAGAGAATGCTGGACTGACCCTGATCATTTTGCTGCACCCGATCCCGAGGCACGTCGAACATGTCCTCAACCCCGTCCATCGGGAAGGCGATGCGGGCCTGGTTGCTGATGCAGGTCAAGGCTTTGGAAATACTCAGGGTCAAGGGCAGGCGGATGGTGAAGCTGGTGCCCTTGCCGAGGGTGGTGTCGATGGAAACCACGCCGCGAATTTTCTCTAGCTCTGTGCGCACCACGTCCATGCCCACCCCGCGACCGGAGATGTCATCGGCCTGATCCCGCGTGCTAAATCCGGGCTGGAACAGCAGGTCGATAATTTCGATATCGCTCATCTGGTCGCCCTGGGCCGGGGTAATCAACCCTTTTTGGATGGCTTTCCGCTTCACCACTGCTGGGTTGATACCTGCCCCGTCATCCGCCACGTAGATAACGGTCTGGTTCCCTTGGTAGAACGCCCGGACAACAATGCTGCCCTCGACCGGTTTTCCGGCAGCGGCTCGCACCTCTGGGGACTCGATCCCGTGGGCGATCGCATTATTGACCAGGTGAGTCATTGGATCGTAGAGCTTGTCTAGGATCATCCGGTCAATCAGGGTGTCGCGGCCTTCCACCACCAGCCGGGCTTCTTTGCCGCACTTGAGGGAAATATCCCGCACGGCCCGAGGTAGCCGGTCAGCGGTTTGGGAGAAGGGCATCATCCGCGCCTTATTCAACCCTTCTTGGAGTTGGGTGGTGACCTGGCGGAATTGGCGGGTGACTTGATCTGACGATTCCACCGTGTAGGCAATGTCCGAGGCGGATTCCCGCACCCGCACAATCAGCTCGATCATCTCTTGGGACAGGGTGTGGAAGCCGGTAAAGCGATCCATTTCCAGATCGTCAAAGACCGCTCCACTGGCGTGGCTAGTTCTAGCTGGGGAGCCGTCAGAAGGGCCAATCAGCTGATACGCCTGGCGGCTATTCATCAACGAGCTTTCTAGCAGGGAGCGCTCGTAGAGATCCCGCATCCGCTGTCCCACGTCGTTGAGCTGCTGCACCTGGAACAGCAGGTTGTCGTGGAACTGCCGCAGCCGCTCTTGGTCTTGCTCTAGGGTGTTGCGGTTAACCACCAGTTCCCCAACCAGGTTGCTGAGGTTATCGAGGTGCTTAACCGACACCTTCATGGTTTGATCTCCCAGCGCGCCGCCACTGCGAGCGCGGCGGAGGGAAGTCTGGGCCGTGCGGATCAAGCCTTTCCCCGTGCCCCCAAGGGCCTGATCAGCCTCTTCTAGCAGCTTTTCCAGGTCGCCAAATTCGTCTTCTTCTTCGACGTCCTCCTCCTCCTGGTCGTCTAAAGCGTCATCCAGGGACAGGTCAAGAGACTCGTCTTCTTCGAGCAGGGCATCTAAGTCGTCAAAGTTGTCGTCTGCCGCTGCTGTGCTTGCGCTGGCTGAGGCGGGAACGTCAGGTGCGATCGCAGCCTCAGCTGAGTCGTCATCCAATAGCGCCTCAAGGTCATCAAAGTCATCGTCTGCGCCTGCGGCTGACGTTAACTCGGCCTCGGCTTCTGTCCCTAACTCCCTGGTCGAAAAGTCTAGGTCAGCCTCAGCCTGCTCAGCAGCCACAGCAGCCACAGCAGCCGGGGGATCATCATCCAGCAGCAGATCATCAAGGCCATCCAGGTCAGTCAGGTCATCATCTGGGGATAGGTCTAGCGCCCCTAAGTCGCCGGACTGTTCTGCTTCTGTGGCTGCGGGTTCTGCGACCTCATCTTCAAACGATAGGTCTGGCGCATCCGCCAAATCCAGATCGGGAGCCGCTTCAGCCTCATCGGCCCCCCATAGTTCGTCCAGATCGCCTGACTCATCGCTGCCAAGGTCGAGATCCAAGTCATCTGACTCATCGCTGTCGAGGCCGAGATCCAAGTCATCGAGTTCAGCGGCGGCACCCTCTTCTGCTTGGGAAAGCTCATCCTCAGCGCCAAACAGGTCGTCTAGCTCATCCTCAGCGCCCGCAGACTCAGGGGACTCTAGATCCACTGCCTCCGCTCCCAGGTCAGGAGCCTCTAGGTCAAGCTCATCGTCGAGACCATCCTCAGCCTCAAACAAATTGCCAAACCCATCTCCTAGATCACCGTCTAGACTCTCTTCAGCGCCCTCAAACGGCGTCTCTACAGCTGTCTCACCGGACAAGCCTGAGTCATCAAACTCTAGGTCAAAGCTAGCGTCGTCTAAGCCCAGGGCTGCATCCTCTGCCGCGTCATCAGCCGGGAGGTCAAAATCCTCAAGCTCAAGATCGGGGGTTGCTTCGCTAGCTTCAGGGCTGGCGGTGTCAAGGTCAGCCTCTAGCTCATCGCCCTCGGCGGCGGCATCCAGCCAGTCACCGAAGCCCGCTTCATCCTCAGCCTCTTCTCCGTCGAGTTCTCCGCCCAGATTCCAGTCGGCATCGGCGGGGGCAGCTCCCGTCGCAGCGGTTTCAGCGGCATCATCTCCTTGATCAAACAACGCCAGATCTTCGAGGTCTTCTTCCTCAGTCTCACTGGCTTCGGCTAAATCGAGATCGTCTGCGATCGCATCCGTTGCTGTCGGGTCTGAGAGGTCGTCCCCTTCATCAAACAGTCCAGAAAAATCGTCATCGTCAGCTGAGTCGTCAAACAGTCCGGCTTCGGCCTCGGGGCTAGGAGACTCAACGGCTGGGATTCCATGATCGTCTGCCGCCGCTTCATCATCAAATAAGCCGGAGAAGTCATCGCCGTCTGGGTCAAGGTCTGGGGAGTCAGAGGCTGCATCTGGAGCCGCCTCAGTCTCTAGGGACAGCGCCGTTGAATCCCACAAATCAGCCTCGATGTCATCGTCGGTATCGGCATCGTCAGTATCGGCATTGTCGGCATCCGCCACATCTGCATCCAGATCAACGGCTACCCCGCCTTCTGAACCCGCCTCTAGATCACCCCAGTCATCCCCATCGAGAACTGCTGAACTATCGTCCGTGGCTTCATCCAACTCCAGTGAATCGAGGGAGCTATCTGGGACGCTATCATCCTCGGCTCCTGACCACAGGTCGTCGATCTCAGCTAGGTCATCCCCTGTTGAAGCCGGAGCGGTGGTCGCACTGGCTACGGCCAGGTCGTCTCCAGGGTTCCAAGTGGCGTCGGTTTCTTCGGGTGCGATCGCATCGGTAGGCTCTGTTCCGAGATCGGCAGCAAAGCTCAAACTCGCTGCCGTGTCCTCACCCGCATCGCCAAAAATATCGTCTAAGTCGCCCAGATTTTGCGAGTCATCGAGGGAACTGCTCCCCGTCAGACCATCGTCAGTCAGGTCATCCTCAAAGAAGGCGTCTACTTCTGACTGAGCGCCGTCAGCGGGTGTTGTGCTGCCCACCGATAGCAAGTCAGCAAACTCGTCCTCACCAGAGTCTTCAATATCTGAGGCCAAATCTGGGGCCAGGGAACTGTCAGGAACAGCCGCCTCAGCAGACTCTGTCTCAGTCAGGTCGAGCTCATCTGAGAACAGCGCGGCTTCTGCCTCACCCTCGTCCGCCACAAACATCGAATCATCTAAGGCCGCATCATCCGGGGCCGCATCATCTGGAGCGACAGCGGGGTCGGTAAATACATCCGCACTCAAGTCAGAAAGATCGGCACTCAAGTCAGGAGGGGCAGCCGCTTCACTCGTGGCTAAGTCAGGTTCCGCCGCAGCTGTCGGCTCAGACGGCAGATCGAGATCATCCAAACTGGCGTCTGCGTCGGCTGCACTCTCGCCAAAATCAAAGTCCGCCAACCCATCGTCCGGGGCGTCCTCTTCGGGCAACTCATCCCCAAACAAATCGCCAAGATCCGCCTCAGGGCTAGCGCTTTCGTCAGGCGTATCCCCCAGCAGGTCAGAAAAGTCATCGCTATCTGAGACCGCAGACTCCAGCACAGGCGCTTCAGGGCCAACGACTTCTTCCTGCCAGGTATTGCCCAGCATGTCGGAATCGCCCTCAAACAGGTCAGCCAAGCTGTTGAGCTCAGCCGAGCCAACTTCTGGCCCGTTGCGGGGAGTCTCAACCGCTGCGGCAGCTAGGTCATCGAGGTCGCCATCTAAACCGCCATCCCCTAGATCTCCATCTCCTAGATCCCCATCCTCTAGCTCACCCAAGTCGTCAAGGAACTCGTCGCTGGCTTCCCCAAGTTCTGCTTCAAAGCTATCGGCATCGCCCTCAGTCAGATCTAACCCATCCCAACCATCAGCCTGATCCGGCAGATCAAAGTTGAGTTCAGCGTCAAAATCGCCTGAGTCGGACTCATCCACCGGAACGTCATCTGACTGGGGGGCGTCAAACGCCAAATCCAAATCTCCCTCAAGTCCACCCCCCTCTGGCTCGCCAGCGTCTAGGTCCGCATCTAGGTCATCTAGATCCAAATCGCCTAAGTCAAGGTCGCCGTCGGCAGTGGACAAATCTAGGTCATCGGCAGCAGCCTCAGCCATCGGGGCGTCT
>PXDR01000166.1 GCA_003566335.1 Cyanobacteria bacterium T3Sed10_344R1 | reverse complement strand
GCGACTCAGTTGAGAAGCCGAGGGTTGGGACTCAGTGCTCAAGCCTTCTAGAGCCCCGCCTACTTCAAAGCCGTAGGCCGCAGCATAGTACTGGAAAGAGTCGTGGGTGGTCACCAGTTTGCGGTTATCAGCCGGGACGGTTGCCGCCTGCTCGATAATCCAGTCATCAATTTCCTCGATTTCAGCGATGATATCGCTGGCGTTGGCTTCGTACAGGTCAGCTTGGTCGGGCAGTAACTCTGCCAAGGCATCCGCAATTACCGAAACCATCGCTGCGCCGTTGCTGGCATCGTGCCAAACGTGAGGATCGGGCACTAAGCCATCAGCACTGGCCGCTGCGCCGTGGTCATGGTCATCATGGGCGTGGTCGTGATCATCGTCATCATGAGCGTGATCATGGCCGTGGTCGTCGTCATGGTCATGGGCGTGATCGTGCCCGTGATCGTCCTCATCATCGTGATCATGAGCATGGCCGTGATCATCGTCGCCGTGACTGTGAGCATCGTCATGACCGTGGCCGTGATCATCGTCGCCGTGACCGTGGTCATCATCATGGCCGTGGTCATGACTATGGGGTTCACCCATCAGTGGGTTCGCTACGGCGGCTTCAAACACGGGGACTTGGGGGGCATCGTTACTGGTCGCGCTGACGAGCCGCAGTACGCCAGGGGCAAAGTTAAAGCCGTCAAACAGGATCAGATCCGCTTCTTCGATTGCCTGTCGATCGGATGGGGTCGGCTGATAAACGTGGGGATCTTGATCTGGCTCCATCAGACAGACTAAATCAATCGTGTCTTCGGCAATTTGCCCAGTCAAGTCACACAGCAAGTTGTTGGTGGCAATTACCTGGGGCAGATCCGTATCCCCGGCAACTCCATTCCCGTCGGCTGTCCCCGTCGGAGCGTCTGGCCCGCTGCACCCGAGAATGCCAACACTGGCGATCGCAGCGATCGCACCCCATTGCGGCACCCGTTGCCAGTGCGATCGCAGTCCAAAATATCCCAACATGACGAATTCCTTTCGCTATTAACCTGAAACAACACCTAAAGCCACATTGAAGACGGCAAAATCTGCTATCTTGAAGTGATTGAGAATGATTATCATTGCTTGCGCTTATGCTAGAGGTTAGCCATCTGTGTGTCAACTACCGAGGGATTCAGGCGCTGGAGGATGTCTGTCTATCCTTGCGGCCCGGTGAGTTGGCAGGGCTAATTGGCCCTAATGGCGCGGGCAAGAGCAGCTTAATCAAAGCCGTGCTGGGGCTAGTACCTGCCCAGGGGAAGGTCTGGCTAAATGACGCCCCGGTACGGCGGCAACGGCACCGGATTGCCTATGTGCCCCAGCGATCGCAAATT
The DNA here is from genome assembly GCA_003566335.1 of Cyanobacteria bacterium T3Sed10_344R1. Lineage (GTDB taxonomy): Bacteria > Cyanobacteriota > Cyanobacteriia > Phormidesmidales > Phormidesmidaceae > PXDR01. The sequence continues at coordinate 2,731 of PXDR01000166.1, read as the reverse complement.
GATTGGGACTATCCCATCACCGTGTGGAATGTGGTGCTAATGGCCCTGAACAGCACGAACGGCTGGTGGCGCAGACCGGGCAAAGCGGCTCAAAAACTGGCGGCAGAGGCGCTAGAGCAGGTAGATATGTGGGCGTTGCGTCACCGCCCGATTGGGGCGCTGTCTGGCGGTCAGCAGCAGCGGGTCTTTTTGGCTCGGGCTTTAGCCCAGCAGGCAGATTTATTGCTGTTTGACGAGCCGTTCACCGGGGTAGACAAGGCCACGGAGTTTATCCTGCTGGATATTTTTGGCCAACTGCGGCAGCAGGGAAAAACCCTGCTAGTCTGTAGCCATGAGTGGGGAGAAGCCCTCAACCGCTACGATCGGCTGCTGCTGCTGAATCGGCGGCTATTAGCCAATGATGCCCCGGCGGCGGTGATGACCTTGGACAATATCCGGCAGGCTTATGGCGAAAATCTTCAGCCAGCTGCCCAGACCGGCCTGCAAATTCCGTTTTTCTGCTAGTTCTTGGCGACATTGCTCCCAGCATTTTCTGGTATGGACTGGCTGACGCTGCCGATTAATTACGAATTTATGCGCCACGCCCTGCTGATGGGGCTGTTGGTGGGGCTCTTTTCTCCAGTGGTCGGCTGTTACCTGGTGGTGCAGCGGATTACCCTGTTGGGGGACGTGATTGCCCATGCGGTTTTGCCGGGACTTGCGATCGCAAACTTTGCCGGATTTGACATTCTGATTGGGGCCTTTGTCTCCGGGATGCTCAGTACCGGATTCATCGCCTGGGTAAAAGAGCAGTCCCGGGTCAAGCTGGATTCAGTTATGGCCCTGACCTTCGCCAGCTTTTTTGCCCTGGGGGTGACCCTGCTGACGGTCTTACGCAACCGGGTTGACCTAGATAGCCTGCTGTTTGGCGACATCCTCAGCACCACGCCAACAGAACTCTGGCGCACGGGCATTACCGGCGCTGTGGTGCTCGGGTTGGTGCTGTTGTTCTATCGCCCCCTACTGTTCTACACCTTTGACCCTGCTGGGGCCGAGGCGGTGGGACTGCCAATTCGGCTGATTAACTTTGGTCTGATGGCAGGCATCACCCTGACGATCATTGTAGGAATGCAGGCGGTTGGAGTGATTTTGGTGATTTCCCTGATGGTTGGCCCGTCGATTACGGCCTACCTGCTGGTGAATCAACTCCATAGCATGATGGCTTTAGGAGCCGTGATTGGTGCGATCGCAAGTCTCAGCGGCATTTACGTCAGCTATTACCTCGACCTGCCCTCTGGGCCAGCCATTTCCCTAGTGGTCTTCACCTTCTTTATTCTGGCGCTGCTGCTGAGCCCGTCCCAAGGCATTCTCAGCCGCCACCTCAGCCGTCAGCTCAAAGGCAAACTCTAGAGGCTAAATCAATCGCCGAATCGCGACAGCCAGCCTTGAGCCATGGCAAGTTCTAGGCAAGCCTGCACCACCAGAAACAGAATTAGGCTCTCCACCCCAGCGCCGACAAAGGGCCAAAATTGTTGGGCAACTGCCGAGCCTACATCCACTTGGGCTAAGCCCCGGACTAAGCCAAAAGCCAACGCTACTCCGGCCTTCAGCTGGGGATTGGCATCGGCTCGCACGGCGTAGCGGTAGGTGACGCTGAACAAAAAACCGGAGATGGCGGCAATTGCGATCGCAACCCCAAAGGTCACGCCGCCTAACCCGTGAAAGCTCGCGGCCAAGGCAGCACCAGTCCCCAAAGAGCCAGCCCGTCGCAGCCACAGCATCACACCGTAGGTCAGACCTGCACTCGTAGCCCCGAGCAGCCCTGCCTTTAGAGAAGCCAGCCGCTCTTGGGGCGTGAAGAGATCACTGCCATCCATTGGTCACGCCCTGTGAATTATCGGTAGCTTGCCGGGGTTTTATGTCCACGACTTAAACGACTAAGAAGCCGCTTATGGGGGAGCGGCTTAGAAGGGCTCAACTGGCGAGCAACTTACAGGTGAATGCCGCACTCAGTTTTGTTGCTGCCCCGCCAGCGGCCAGCCCGCTCATCTTCTCCCGGACGTACCGGGGTGGTTAGGGGCTCGTCGCCAATGCTGAGGTAGCCCTGGTCGTGGAGGGGGTTGTAGGGCACGTTGTGCTCGAAGGTGTACTGCCAGAGCTGTTTGCGGCTCCAGTTGGCTAGGGGATTTACCTTAATCCGGCCCGACTGTTCCCGCTCAAAAATCGGTAGGTGACGCCGACTGGGGGACTGATCTCGGCGGCGACCGGTGATCCAGGCTTTGACCTGAAGATCGTCCAAGGCCCGCTGTAGCGGTTCCACCTTAGTCAGGTAGTGGAAGCGGCTGACGTCAGTGTCCCAAAGCTCGTGGCCGTAACGCTCGGCAAATTCTTCTCGGCTATTCACCCCTTGAGCTCGGTAGATATGTAAATCTAAGCCGTAATATCGCTGGGCTTTCTGGGCCGTGTCGAGGGTGGCCTGAAAGTGATGCAGCGTATCCAGGAAGATGATCGGCACGGGAGACTTGGGACGTAGATCCTGGTACAGCATATCCGTCACCACCAACAGGCTGAAGGCGGTGGTCTGTACCAATCCCTCGGGGATATGGTTCACACACCAGTCCAAAATCTCTCTAGGTTCAGCGGCTTCAAACCTGCGGTTGAGGCGTTCGAGGTCGAACTGAGTCAAAGGAAGGGGAGAGGGCGCACATTGAACCATAGTTTCACGCGGGTAGTTAATCGCTAGCAGGGTGAG
>PXDR01000187.1 GCA_003566335.1 Cyanobacteria bacterium T3Sed10_344R1 | reverse complement strand
TGGGTAGCCCACACCCGCCGCTGGCCCCCTGCCATGTCCTCCGCCCTAGAGCAGTTCCTCAGCCTGTCTTCCCGCAAGAAGTAGCTTTGCGGCCAGCGCTATCCCGCCAGCATGGGGTGCAACCAATCTCAGCCCAATTCGGTCTGGTTCCTAGGAAAAGACCGCTAGCTTTTAAATCAGGAACTTGAACAAAATGGCCACTCAAAAAACAATCGGTTGGGGCGTGGCCCTGAGCCTGGGCCTCTGGGGGCTGCTGAGCCTGCCCAGTGCCGCCGCCGACAACGTGCTGCTGCGCTACCGAGGCTTTGGTCGCACCGTGCCTGTGACTGAACTGGCCGAACTGGCCGAGACAGGAGAACCGCCCCAGCGTTTAGCGGCCCTACTGCGAACCGCAGGCCAAGACCCTGCCGATCTACAGCGCATCCTCAATGCCGAAGCGGGCGCAACCCCCACCGCCCTTGATCGCACCCTCAACAGCCTGCCCGGGGAATGGGTGCTAGATCAACTTGGCACCGCCATTTATCCCCCCTCGGGCCAAGCCAGTCGGCAAGCGCTGCGATCGGCCTTAGTGGCTTCTGCCCAAGACGATAACCGGGTCACATTGCTGGAGGTGTTAGAAAACTATCCCGGCAATCAAGTGGTCGTCAACGGCAACCGACTCGAAGATGCCTATCGCCAGTTCCAGGCGTTGACCCGGGCTGGTCGAGGCTGGCTATTTTGAAGGATTGATTCAGTAGGGCCAAGGTCGCTGACATGAAAACTGTAGCCAACATAAAAAATCCAGTTTGCCTCGTCTCGAAGCAAACTGGATGAATCAGCCTTGAAGCTGTTGGTTGTGGTAGCCGTGAAATCTAGTTCTGGCGCTGGCGCTTGAGGCCAATGCCTAGACCGCCCATAGCCAAAAGCCCCAGAATACTAGCAGGTTCGGGAACCGGCTGGGGGGTTGGCGGGGGGGTATCAGGCCGCTGAGCCGTGAAGACTGACAGGTGAGACAACCCAGGGATGTTCCCCTTCTTGCCTACGGTGTCGACGCCACCAGTGCTGAACGTGCCAGCATAGGCATCTGCCACATTAGCAAAGAAGTACAGGCTGAAAGAATCACCCGCTTTAACCGCAACGGCAGCAGGACCACTAAACCCTTGAGCAAAGTTCCAGGTGCCGGTTTGGCCTGAGCCAGTGCCGGTGAAGTCGTCATCGGTGCCAGTCAATGACCAGGAACCAAAATCGCCGAATAAGCCGCCGTCTAGCAAGCTCAATGCACCAGTAGGTTTATCGTTACCCTCAAAGAAGCCGGCGCAGTTGTCAGCGCTACCGTAACCTGTAACCGTCACTTCGGAAACTGAGCAGGTGCCGCCACCAAAAGTTGCGGCTTGAACTGGGGAGATTGCGCCCCCCGCAATAGCGAAACCTACGCTGGCTGCCAAGGCAGTCGATAGGGCTTTAGTTGAAATCATGTTGAGTACGCTCCATACAGGGTGAGGTTCAGATGCCTAGGGGGGCATGAGTCCCTGTGTTAAAAGATACCCGACTGTTTCTCGACAGCCCTCAGAAAAACCACAGGTTCACCGAAGTCATAAACACGGGAATCAAAGCGTGAAGATTTCGCTCATAGACCATAATTGCCGCAAATTTACGGGAGCCAGAACTGATGAAACTGGCTTATGGCAGTGCAAGCCACGGCTGAGGGCAGAGGTTGAGGCATCTATTCCCAGGGGCTGAGCCCAACTCCGAGATTACTAACGGCACAGGGTATGGCAACGGAGAGGCGGTCTGATCAAACCCCTCGAATAATTGAGATTGATACTGGAACATCCCTGAAAATACTGGCGTCCCTAAAAATACTTACTCAACAGCAGGGACAGCTTTTCTTTAGTGGCGGCAGGCGCTTTGTCTAAGGGGGTGATCACGGCATACTTCAGAGCGCTATGGGCCTCGGAGGCAGGCGGATTAGCGGCCAAACGCTTCACCACTTCCTGAATCACCCGTTGGGCATTGGTGGCGTTTTTCATCAAATTACCGATCACCATTTCCACCGTGACGCTGTCGTGATCCGGGTGCCAACAGTCGTAGTCCGTCACCATCGCCAGGGTGGCGTAGGCAATCTCCGCCTCACGGGCTAGCTTGGCCTCAGGAACATTGGTCATGCCGATCACCGTCGCCCCCCAACTGCGGTACAGATGAGACTCCGCCTTCGTGGAAAAAGCTGGGCCTTCCATGCAGACATAGGTGCCGCCCCGGTGCAGATCCACATCAGCCAACTCCAGGCTGGCTACAGCATCGCCTAACACCTGGGCCAGATTGGGGCAAATCGGATCGCCAAAGGCAATGTGGGCCACGATGCCTTCACCGAAGAAGGTAGAAGGTCGGTTTTTGGTACGATCAATAAACTGATCAGGCACCACCATATCTAAAGGCTTAGCCGCTTCTTTCAGAGAACCCACCGCAGAGGCAGAGATTAGGTATTCAACCCCTAGGCTTTTCATTGCATAGATATTGGCCTGAAACGGCAGTTCCGAAGGGGTGAGGTGGTGATTACGACCGTGGCGAGCCAGAAAAGCCACAGGGGTTCCCGCCAACTTCCCCACAATCAGGGCGTCAGAGGGGGAGCCAAAGGGGGTCTCGACCTGAATTTCTTCAACCTCGGTTAGCGCGTCCATTTTATAAAGACCGCTGCCGCCGATAATGCCGATTTTTGCCTGAGTTGTCATGGGGAGTGCCTCTGCTGCTCGGGTTATTTTACAAGTGTGCAGCCAAATGCCAAGACCGGGCAGGCTCCAGCCATTCGTAATACACTGAACCCGTAGTCTTTACCCGCTGGTGCCGTGCTAAACGAACAGGCAGAACAGGCCAAGAAAACCCTCCTGCGAAAGATCCCCCACGGGCTTTATATCTGTGGCGTCAAGGACGGTGAAGAGATGAATGGCTTCACCGCAAGCTGGGTTATGCAGGGGTCTTTCAGCCCGCCGTTGGTGATCAACTGCGTCAAAAATGACTCGACCTCCCACGCCATGCTGAAGGCTAGCGGCGTCTTCGCCCTCAGCTTCTTGGATGAAACCCAAAAGGCCGTAGCCCAGAACTTCTTCAAGCCTCTACGACGGGTAGGCAATAAGTTTGAAGACATTGAATTCTACCCCGGCCCTGAAACTGGCTGCCCAGTGATTACCGACACCCTCGGCTATGTGGAATGTCGCGTGGTGGGTGCTGTTGAACATGGCGACCACACTGTTTTTGTGGGCGAAGTGGTCGGCGCAGCCGTGCATCGCGACGGCAATCCGTTGCTGCTAGAGAACACTGGCTGGAACTACGGCGGCTAGTCCTACAGAACGGTGCGTTACGGCTATGAGCAAAGCTCAGGCTGCGCCAACGCCTAACGGCACCCTACCGCGACAACTGGGCTAGACTGCCCTGGTTTTGTAGAGAGTGACTGGAGAAATTGCCATGCCTTTAATCAAAGTTCAAACCTCGATTCCGACTCCAGAGACGGCTCAAGTAGAGTCCCTCTTAAAGACTCTATCTGCCAGTTTGGCCAAGCATTTAGGTAAGCCCGAGTCTTATGTGATGACGGCATTTGAGGGCGGCGTGCCCATGACCTTTGGTGGCAGTACCGATCCCGCTTGCTACGTCGAAATCAAAAGCGTCGGCACCATGGGCGCAAAGACAAAGGCCATGAGCCAAGACTTTTGCCAGCAGGTGGAGACAGCGCTCGGCGTACCCACTAATCGCACTTACATCGAATTTGCCGACGCCCAAGGCTCGATGTGGGGCTGGAACGGCAGCACGTTCTAGAACTTGACCTATCCCTTGATTTGGCCCCTGCCCCTGATTTACCCCAGGTGCAGGGGCTAACTCAAAACTCAAAACGGCACATCCGACCCCGGCCCAGTGCCTGGCAGCGGCGGCTTCGGGCCTGGGTCGCGGGGCTCGGGGCTAGACTCTGCCCCATCCTCAGCGATCGCATCGGTATCGTCCATGGGCACAACTTGACCGTTGAAGAACTGGGCGAAGCGCTTGACCGCTTGATCAAAGTCACTTTCGACCGCCCAGCTTTGAGGGGTTGGGGCTGACTCTTGGGCTTGGGGGGTGGGTAGCGGGGTCGGGGC
>PXDR01000399.1 GCA_003566335.1 Cyanobacteria bacterium T3Sed10_344R1 | reverse complement strand
GCTGGGCCAACGCCGCCACCTGCTGCTCGTGGGCCGGATAGCGATAGCCGTGGAGGAACACAATGGCGCAACTGCGGATGCCGTCGTCATAGGCCGCTTGCAGGGCCGCGCTCACCCGGTCGAGTTCTGCCGAAGTTAACGCCTGTTCCACTTGCCCCTCGGCGCTGTAGCGCTCGTTGACTTCCAGCACCCGCTCGTACAGCATCTCGGGCAGCACAATCTGCCGGGCAAAGATTTTGGGCCGGTTCTGGTAGCCAATGCGCAGGGCATCCCGAAAGCCCTGGGTTGTGACCAAAAGGGTGCGATCGCCCTTGCGCTCTAGCAGGGCATTGGTGGCAACGGTGGTGCCCATTTTCACGCTTTCGACCCGCCCCGGCGGAATCGGCTCCTGGCCCGACAGCCCCAAAATGTCGCGAATCCCCTGCACCACGGCATCGGGGTAGCGTTCCGGCTGTTCTGACAGCAGCTTGTACACAATCACCCACTGCTCAGGGGGCAGGGCCGTTACCTGAAATCGAGGCTGAGTCGCCAAGCGTTCAGCCAGGGCAGCCTCGTCGGTAACCCCAACTAAGTCGGTAAACGTGCCGCCGCGATCGGCAAAAACTTTCAACATGATTCAACTCCTGAACTACCGGGTCGTCGTCCCGAAACCTTTATCCTGAAGGGAGTGCACGAGCGATGACCTACCCCCAACGGTAACTACCGGTTCCCTATGCGTGACGTTCCCCGCCTTGTCTCTCTGCTGCCCAGCGCCACCGAAATTCTAGAGGTGCTGGGGCTCTCTACTTATCAAGTGGGTCGCAGCCATGAATGTGACCACCCGGCGACAGTCAGCGCCTTGCCAGTTTGCACAGCACCCAAGTTTGATCCTGTTGGCACCAGCGCCGAAATCCATGACCGGGTGACCCAACTGCTGACCTCAGCTCTCAGCGTCTATCAAGTTTCGACCGATCAACTGCGGGAACTACAGCCCAGCCATATCCTCACCCAAGCCCAGTGTGCGGTTTGTGCGGTTAGCTTGGCTGATGTTGAGGCCGCAGTGGCGGCCAATGCCGCTGAGAAGTCTCCCGACGCCCCAGCCCCCCAGGTGATTTCCCTGCAGCCCAACACCCTGGCTGAGGTTTGGGCCGATATTCGCCGGGTGGCCCAGGCGGTGCTGGGCTCAGCTGGTATTCCTAAAGCAGACGCTGCGATCGCAGCCCTGAGTCAGCGGGTTGAAGTCGTTGTTGAAAGGGTTGGGGGTGCGATCGCAGCCCAACCCCACCGACCCCGAGTCGCCTGCATCGAATGGCCCGACCCCCTAATGGGCGCTGGAAACTGGATTCCCGAACTGGTCACCCTAGCGGGGGGCCATCCCTGCTTTGGCACCATCGGCCAACACTCCCCTTGGCTGAGCTGGTCTGAGCTACTCGCCGCCGATCCTGACATCATCATCTTGATGCCCTGCGGCTACGACCTGCCCCGCACCCGCACCGAAGCCCAGCCCTTAATCAACCATCCCCAGTGGCCCGATCTGGCTGCCGTGCGCCAAGGCCAAGTCTACGTGACCGACGGCAACCAATACTTCAATCGTCCTGGCCCACGCCTAGTTGACTCCCTAGAAATCCTGGCCGAAATCCTGCATCCCGAAGCCGTCAAGCCCCACCGCTACCGGGGGAACGGCTGGCAACCGCTGTAAGCCGTAGCCGGAACGTGGGTGTACACCCGTTGTCGCCCAGTTTTTTTAGTTGTTAGGCTAAACCCTCAACTGACGATTGTTGGAACACTGTGGCAAATAACGCTGCTACAGTGATTGACTCATGTTTTTTCATCTCCGCCGAACCACCCCAGGACTGGCCCTTGGTCTGACCGCGCTACTGAGCCTCGGGTGCGCAGACGGCCAGCTGCCAAACACCTCACCCCCCCCAGACCAACCGGAGCCAGAAACCGAAGTCCCGGGAGATCCCCCAGAACCTTCAGACCCGAATGACCCTGATCCCAGGGAAGCTGAGGCAGAACCCGACCCGACAGCCTCTCTCTTAGCCGATGGCGCTTACTACTACATTTCCAACGTTGATGCCGAGTCATCTAGCGAAGCCGATGTGCCAGGACAAGAGTATCTGGTACTCGAAACCCAGGCCGGAGAAGTCTTGGCTAGGCGCTACACCTACGCCTCCGGAGACGTGGCTTGTTTTACGGGGCAACTAGACGGCAATACCGTGGTTAATCGAGAGATCGCCTACCAGCCGAAAGATACGTCATCTCCAGGATGGCATTACAACTCCGCTGACCCCAAAGCCCTTGCAGACTGGACACTGTTGGACGTGGCCGACACAGCGGCTCAACTTCCCAGCGACATCGCGACCGGCCAACTCGACCAATGTCGCGCCGCCTTCCCAGAATATGAATCTCCTCAATCCCCAGGGGCAGAGCTGCCGCCTTCAGATCCAGATACACCATCAGCCCCTAGCCCCCCATTTGAGGGCAGCACCGACCCGATCGGTCAAATAGAGGATATTGAGAATGCCGACGCTGGGGTACTGGAAGACGTGCGAGTGGCTGAACACGAACATTACGAACGAGTGGTGTTTGAATTCCGGGATGCCCTGCCGCAATACCGAGTCACCTATCTCGATCGCCCCGCTCGCGCCTGTGGCTCGGGCTATGACATCGAAACCGCCGGGGAACAGGTGATGAAAGTCAGCTTTGCCCCAGCGTCTGCCTTTGATGATGTGGACGGAGAGCGCCGTAAGACCGTTGACAATACGGAGCTAACCCCGAATCTGCCCCTACTGCAACAGCTGGTGGAAACCTGCGATCATCACGGTGGTGTGTCTTGGGCCGTGGGCACGTCAGCGCAGGTACCTTTCCGGGTGCTGGAATTAGACAATCCAGGGCGTCTGGTGGTTGATTTTCGGCGTGATTGATTACGACGAGGCGCGACTTAACTTGCCTTAAAGTCTGGCCCTAAAGTTACGACGTAACTTCCACCCCCACCCAAGTCATATGCGTAGACCTACGGAACATCCGGATTCCGTAGGTTTTTGGATTTTTGGGGTAAAGCAGGTTCGCCTTTAGGGCAGGAATACCGAAAAACCTGTAGATTTATCCCTCCGTTAGTTGTGAAAGCGGTCGAATTGTCAGGGTAAACACGTAAATATTGCTGGACTTTTCTCGGCGACCAGTGATATCTTTTAGAAGGTCTGCGACCAACGTATTCAATTTGCTCTGCAATTCAGTAGCTTTACTTAATATTTGATTGCTATGACGCTGTCTCTTCGGCCCCAGCTGCTGCTCCTACTGGTTTCCCTTGTACTGTCTGCGGGAACCTGGGCGCGTCCCGCTCAGGCGATTCAGTTTTTCTCTAGTGACGACAACAGCACCCTCAACCTGACGAAGGAAGCGGAGAACCAAAGCTTTACCCTCAACTTTGATGGGCGCATTGAGGGAGAGACTGTACTCGGCCTTGCCTCTGAGGCGATCATCACCTTCCTAGGTTTTCAGAACAGCGACGACACCAGTACGGCTCAGTTTTCCGTTAAGCTCAGCAACACATCCTTTGACGACATTACCTCTCGCACCTCGATTTTCGGCTTTAACCTAGATGCCCTAGACGATGTAGGACAAAACCTTTCTCTGTTGGATGCTACTGTCTCAGGCTTGTTCAATCGAGTTGGCTCAGGCAATGTGCCGGGGATAGAGCCCGACGCGGAGGTTTGTTTCAGCCAGGCAAACGGTAACAATACGAAAGACGCAGTGAACTGTGCAGGCGGCGGCAGCGGTGGCGTCAGCACCGGAGAATCCAGCGAGTTTAAGTTTGACCTGCAGTTCAGCGGTATCGTCAGTAGCCTCAGCTTCACCGACTTCTTTGTGCGCTATCAGAGCATCGAAGGTTCTGATAAAGGCACCAGCGGTGTTGGCGGAGTTGCCCCCAACGGCAGCCGAGATTGGCTGGAATCCGAAGATTCAGATTCTCACCTCTGGTGAAATAACTGACCGGGCAATAACAGGTTACCTCTAGATTATTCGCAGCCAACTTGCTTACTTATTGGCGGGGAGGTTGCGCTTTGCTCTGTAGGTATCCAGGCTCCCAGCTTCGCTATGCTCAACCGCTAGAATGACAGCGATCTATCGTTGTGGGGG
>PXDR01000514.1 GCA_003566335.1 Cyanobacteria bacterium T3Sed10_344R1 | reverse complement strand
TGGCCCAGGGTGAAAAGATCTCATTCTTCCAGGCCATCCAGTTCAGCCTGCGCAAACTAGAACCCAGTGACGGCAGCCTCAGCAACGCCGAACTGGAAACTGCCATTCGCCAAGTGGTTGATCAAGCCCTGGTGTCAGACACCGTAGTCAACATCTTCGACGAAGCAGGCATCCAGAATCCCGATGTCTCCATCCTTTCTGACGAGTTCCTAGAAGATGTCGAAGGCATGGAACACAAGCACCTGGCCGTCGAACTGCTCAAACGCCTGCTGAAAGACGAAATCAAAGCCCAACAGCGCACCAACATCGTCCGCAGCCGCAAGCTGGCCGAGATGCTAGAGGACGCCTTACGCCGCTACCAGAACCAGGTGATTGGCGTAACCGACGTGATCCAAGAGCTGATCGAGATGGGCCGGGATGTCCAGGCTGCCCAGCAGCGGGGCGAAGAACTGGGCCTAGAGCCCTACGAACTCGCCTTCTACGATGCCCTAGCCCAAAATGACAGCGCCCAGGATGTGATGGGCCAAGACAAACTGCGGGAGCTGGCGATTGTCCTAGTGGCCCGCATCCGCAAGAATGCCGCCATCGACTGGAACCTCAAAGAGAGCGTCCGAGCCCGGATGAAGGTGATGGTCAAACGGCTGCTGCGGAAGTATGGCTATCCCCCAGACATGCAGGCCCTGGCGATTGAGCTGGTGCTAGAGCAAGCCAAGGTCTTCACCGCGTTTGAGGTGGAGCAGGCTGGGGGGTAGGAAGGGGGGTGCGATCGCACAATGCTACTCAAGCCCCGTCAGTCTGCAGTTGGTACAGACAGCGATCGCCAGTCGCCAGAGGACACAAATGCGGCCCAATAATAGGGATGGCGATATTCTGAGGCGTTCAGCATTTCAAGCTGGGCTTGGCGTAGGGCTTGGTGTCGCCCGGTTGCACTGTCATCATTCATCAGACGACTGTAGTAGTCCACCATCAGGTGTTTGGTGGTTTCATCTTCGACCTGCCAGAGGCTCAGCACCTGGCTTTGAGCACCCGCCATCACCAGGGCTCGCCGCAGGCCGTAGACCCCTTCGCCGTTGGCGACTTCTCCGGTGCCGGTTTCGCAGGCGGACAGCACCACCAGTTGTGTGCCGACTAGGTTCATCCCTGCTAGTTCAAGGGCGGTTAAGATGCCGTCTTCTTGTTGGCTGTCGGGCTCGGGTCTGGGGGCGTTGGCGTTGGCGAGAGCCAGTCCGGCTCTGAGCAGGGGATTTTCGACCCGCAGGGAGGCGGGTCTGTCGGCATCGGTTGCGAGGCCAGGGGCTGAGCTGGGGGGTTCGGTGTCTTGGTTGGGCAGGAAGAAGCCGTGGGTGGAAATATGCAGGATGCTGGGAGCCTGGGCGTTTTTGACCCGATCTTCGCTGGCTTTTTCCCCCAGCAGTAGATTGACTTGGGGAAAGACGTTATCCAGCAGAGATTCTAGGGCGGTGCCTTCGGGTTGGGAGTGGAGCAGTCTGCCGAAGTGCAGGTTGGCGAGGTCAGCGGAGCGGCGGTTGTGGTGCCCCCGCTGGGTGGCGATTTGCGGTTCTGAGCTGGGGGCTGCTTGGTTGTAGTCAGGGTTAGCCACCACCATGGGCGGATTCTGGCTGCTGGGCAGGGTATCGAGCCGCAGCAGATCACGGCCAGAGGAGAGGTAGGACAGTTGATGGTGCTGAATCAGAAAGTCTTGCTGTTGATCGACTAGGGCTTCAAAGGGAATCAGGTTGAGATCGCCGTCGGGGGACAGCAGCAGGTGTTCGGTGCTGTTGATGTAGGGTTCTAGGGGTTCAATCAATGTTTCATGGAGTTGCCGTCCGACTGCGTTGACGGCGGTCAAGTCTCCCCGTCCGGCGGCTACGGGGTCTTGTAAGTGGTCGCGGAATTCAGCGATTTTCTGTTCTATGTCGGCAGCGGCTCCGAGGTCAACGTGTTGGGGGTTGCCATCGGGCGGCAGGATGTAGGCGGCGTAGCGTGGTTCTCCCCAGCGATTGCCTCTGTCGGCCTGAAAGTCGTAGGGGGAGTATCGGACAAATTCGACGAGAGCTGCATTGTTGGGGATAGCGGCCTGCACTGCTTCGACCGTGACGGGATTATCCAGTACCGCAAATTCGGCGCTGCGGCGGCTCAGGCTACTTTCTAGGCGTTGTTCTTTTTGGATGAGCTGATCGCGGCGGGCTTGGTAGGCGTCTAGGTCTTGTGCGGTCAGGTCTTGATAGGTGAGAGCGGCTAGCTGATTACGCACGTCAGTCAACTGCTCTAGCTCTGATTGTGCTGCTGGATCGTCTTGCAGGTGTTGCCGCACCTGCTGTAAAGAATCCGTTACGGCATCGAGGATGCGGCCTTTGCGACGGAGTAGTGTGGTCAGGCCAAGATGAGTGGCGGAAGCTTCTGGATAGTTCAGCGCAAAAGAATATCGAAAATAGGACTGACTTATCAGCGTTGTTAGATAGTCTTGCTTTTGTGCCTCAGAGCCAATGGCCAAAATGCGAGCCAGGTTCTCTTCTTCAATTTCACTTGCCTGCAGATAGAGCGGTTCTGCTTCCCCATAACGATCCATAGCCTCATAGAGTGCTGCCAAATTATTCAGTCTAGTTGCAAAGCTTGGATGGTCAGCCCCTAACGCAGATTCAGTAATCTCTAATGCCTGCTGATGGAGCGGTTCTGCCTCCCCATAACGACCCATAGAACGATAGAGTCCTGCCAAATTATTCAGGCTAGTTGCAAAGTCTGGATGGTCAGCCCCTAACGCAGATTCATCAATCTCTAATGCCTGCTGATAGAGCGGTTCTGCCTCCCCATAACGACCCATCTCACTATAGATTCCTGCCAAGTTATTCAGGCTAGCTGCGAAGTGTGAATGGTCAGCCCCTAACGTAGATTCAGTAATCTCTAATGCCTGCTGATAGAGCGGTTCTGCCTCCCCATAACGACCCATAAAACGATAGAGCCCTGCCAAGTTATTCAGGCTAGTTGCGAAGCCTGGATGGTCTGTTCCTAACGCAGATTCTCGTATCTCTATCGCCTGTTGGTGAAGCAGTTCTGATTCCTCATAACGCCCCGTCTCATGGTAGAGCAGTGCTAAATTATTCAGGCTGGTGGCAATGTTTGGATGGTCAGGCGGTAATTGATTTCTGAAAGCCTCAACAATACTCTCCATCAGCGGAATAGCTTCTTCATATCGCCCCGCTTCATAAAGTTGGGTCGCCTGCTCATAAAGTGCCTCTACGTCTGTTTGGTCGCTAGCCACTACAGTAGGATGAGCAGACAAACTTTGACTAAAGCTGGGCTCTGCGATCGCAACTAAGCCCAAACTAGACAGACAGATAGCAGTAAAAGCTGTGCGGAGGAAAGCGGTTGGGTAGTAATGCATCGGTATTTACGCAGGGGGGCTGTGGGGCTATGCTACCGCTTCATCGTGGCGGCGCAACAAAACTTTGAGGCGTACAAAGCGACTCAAATCCCGCGCAAACAACGCCAGCACAGGTATTTCAGTCACTTCGCAAAGCAGAAAAGAACCCAGGGTAAATTAGCTTAAATGCAGGAAATACCCTGGATTCCTTGGCGGTCTTCTACAGATTGACAGTCACAGGCTCGACATTTGTAGCTTTGCTTACCGCGCCTGCTGCTAGCATTCTTTGAGCTGTCGCGAAAACTACAAATTGAACAGCCATCTCAGTTTAATTTCGCCAGGTTAAGGATTGAACTGCGGTTCTATTGTTAAGAGAACGGCTGGCAGTCAACTCAACCTCAATTTGTGTCCCAGCTTCTAAATGACTAGGCTCAATTGGCAGTTGATCAAGGTGAAGAATGAAACGATCATGATCCCGCTCTATGGCATCTTGAGGGATGTCACCTTCATACCGGGTTTGCAAAAGCGATCGACTGCGATTTGAACCTCTGCCTGAAGCCGATCTATAGCGGATCTTAAATTCTGTCTCAACTTGATCTGAATATCTTGCCGAGTCAATCACCTCTAATGTGAAATTATCTGACTGGTGGGAGACCCTGCCCATCGCTAACCTTGTGACATCATCATCATCAGCCACATTGACAATAGCAACTTCATTGATGTCCTCGACGGTCTGATTTTCAGTAAATAGCCAGACATTCTCATCAT
>PXDR01000594.1 GCA_003566335.1 Cyanobacteria bacterium T3Sed10_344R1 | reverse complement strand
CCTCCTCGAAGAAGCTGGCATTGACCCCCCAGACACCTTTGATGAACTCATCGCCGCCGCCGAAGCCGTGCGGGAGCAAGATTCCAGCATCACCGGCTTTGTCTGGCAGGGCGCTCAGTACGAAGGTCTCATCACCAACTATGTCGAGCTGCTGGCTGGGTCAGGGGGCTTTTGGATCGACCCCGACACCAATGAAGTCGGTCTGGACTCAGAAGAAGCACTAACCGCCCTAGAGCTCATGCAGACCGCCATTCGTGAAGGCATCACCCCAGGGGGTGTAACCAACTATCGAGAAGAAGAATCCCTGCGGCCTTTCCAGAACGGCAACGCGCTGTTTTTACGCAACTGGCCCTATGTGTGGGCAGAAGCCAACCAAGAAGGCTCTCCCGTTGATGGCCGCATCGCCCTGAAACCAATGGTTCATGCCGAGGGTCAATCCAGCGCTGCTTGCCTCGGCGGTTGGGGATTTGGGCTAGTCGCAGACAGTCCTCACCCCGACGAAGCTTGGGAAGTGGTGGAATACTTCACCAGCGCCGAAGCTCAAAAGAAATTTGTCCTGGAGTATGCCTACGTCCCCAGTCGGCGTGATCTCTTTACCGATCCCGACATCTTGGCGGAATTTGACCACTACGAAGACCTACTAGAAGTGGCCGAAAATACCGTCCCCCGGCCTCCCGTCGGTCAATACGCCCAGGTTTCAGATATTTTGCAGCGCTACCTCAGCGCCGCCATTACCAACCAAATGAGTGCAGAACGCGCCCTAGAAATCGCCGCAGGGGAAACCCGGCGGGTATTGGGCAGCGGCGACGACGCATAGGACACAGGAGACTTACCCACCATGACCCAAGATACGATTCGCAGCCGCGAGATTCGCACGGGTTGGCTCCTTACCATTCCGGCCCTCGTAGTGCTGGCCCTGGTATACGCCTACCCCATTCTCTGGGCCTTTTGGCTCAGCTTCTTTAACGAAAACCTCAGCACCAACCTAGAACCGGTCTTTGCTGGGGTCGATAACTACACCCGCATGGCCCTAGATGGCCGCTTTTGGACTAGCCTCGGCAATACGGCGGTCTTTACCATCACCTCGCTGATTCTAGAGCTAGTGCTAGGCATGGGAATCGCACTTACCCTCAACCGCGCCTTTTTTGGTCGGGGTGCAGTGCGTACCATCGCTATTCTGCCCTGGGCCTTGCCGACGGCCCTGATTGCCCTAGCTTGGCGCTGGATTTTCAACGACCAGTACGGCGTCTGGAACGACATGATCACCAACTGGATTCCCATTCTGAGTGAGCCAGTGAACTGGCTTGGGGATCCTAATTGGGCGATTTGGTCAGTGGTCGCCGCCGACGTGTGGAAAACCACCTCTTTCGTGGCGATTCTGCTGCTGGCTGGTTTGCAGTCAATTTCTGGAGACTTATACGAAGCCCACTCCATTGATGGGGCTTCTCCCTGGCAGAGCTTTTGGCAAATCACAGTCCCCCTGCTGATGCCTCAAATCTTGATTGCCACCCTATTTCGCTTCGCTCAAGCCTTCGGCATCTTTGACCTGATTGAGGTGATGACCGGCGGTGGCCCCGGGGGTTCTACCGAAATGGTGGCCCTCTATATCTACGCCACGGTAATGCGCTACCTAGACTTCGGCTATGGCGCTGCCCTAGTGGTGATTACCTTCCTAATTTTGATTGCGGTAGTGGCTCTGGCCGCATTTGCCCTGTCGAAAGTTCGCAATGCTGCAGGAGTTGAAAGCTAATGACCACCGTTCAACAACCCGCCCCCAACGCACCCGCCGCCGATAAACCTGCCGTCAACTGGAAATCAGTCCTCCTGTGGGTTGCGGTCGTGCTGACCGTGCTGTTCAGCCTTGGCCCCGTGCTTTGGCAATTGCTGACCTCAATCAAAACCAACTCTGCCATCACGGCAGATTCTGTGGTGTACTTCCCAGGGTTCGACCAGCTCACCCTGGATCACTACATTGGCCTGTTTGTCGATAGCCAATTTCTCCGCTACATCTTCAACAGTGCGTTAGTAGCGATTGTCTCTACATTGCTTTGCCTGGTGATTGGTTCACCGGCAGCCTACGCCCTAGCCCGACTGCGGATTCCAGGAGAGCCGATCATCCTCAGCCTCGTGCTAGTGGTGACCCTCTTCCCCTACATCCTGCTGTTTTTGGGACTGCTGGACTTAGTGCGGTTTACGGGGTTGGCCAACAACTACCTGGCCCTAATCATTCCGTACACCGCCATCAACATGCCCCTGACCATCTTGGTAATGCGCAGCTTCTTTCAGCAGTTGCCCAAGGATCTCGAAGATTCTGCCAAGGTGGACGGCTACAACACGGTGCAAATGCTCACCAAGATTGTGCTGCCCATGACCCTACCGGCCCTGGTCACCACCGGCATTTTGGCGTTCATCTTTGCTTGGAACGAGTACATCTTTGCCCTCACCTTCATTAGCCGGGCCTCAATGCAAACCATTCCGGTAGCTGCAGCCCAGCTAGGTGGCACCACCACCTTTGAAGTCCCCTACGGCCCCCTAGCCGCCGCCACCATAATTGGCACCCTCCCCTTAATCGTCCTAGTGCTGTTCTTCCAGCGCAAGATCGTCCAAGGTCTGACCGCAGGTTCGGTGAAGGGGTAAGGAGAGCTATTGGCTATTGGCTATTAGCTATAAAGCCCTTCGGGCATGGCTGCGCTAAGGCTATTGGCTCAAGAAGTTCTCTAAAGCTAACGGCCAACAGCTAACAGCCAACAGCCCACCCCACTCCCACCTCTAACTACAGCTCAACACTCTCTTTAATGTCATGGCTAAACTTCAAATCACAAACCTGAGAAAGGCGTATGACCGCAGTATTGTCCCGGTAAAGGACTTAACGCTGTCGGTTGAGGACAATGAGTTTTTGACCCTGGTCGGGCCGTCTGGGTGTGGTAAATCAACCATCCTGCGGCTGATTGCGGGGCTAGAGCAACCCACGTCTGGGGAAGTTAAGATTGGCGATCGCATTGTCAACAGCGTTGCAGCGGGCGATCGCAACATTGCAATGGTGTTCCAAAGCTATGCCCTGTATCCCCACATGACGGTGTACGAGAACATGGCGTCGGGACTGAAGCTGCGAAAGCTGCCCAGCGGCGACATCCAAAAGCGGATTCAGGATGCGTCTCGGGTGTTGGGGCTAGATCCCCTGCTCGATCGCAAACCAGCCAAACTGTCGGGGGGACAGCGGCAGCGGGTCGCCCTGGGTCGGGCGTTGGTACGCAACCCCGATGTCTTTCTGCTAGACGAACCCCTGAGTAACCTAGACGCCCTGCTGCGGGAGCAGGTGCGGGCTGACCTGAAGCAAATCTTTGAGCAGCAAAAGTCACCCATCGTCTACGTCACCCACGACCAGACTGAAGCAATGACCCTCTCCAGTAAGGTTGCGGTGCTGAGTGAGGGGTACTTGCAGCAACTCGATAGCCCCGAGAACATCTACAGTCATCCGGCCAATCAGTTTGTGGCTGGGTTCATTGGCAGTCCTCAAATGAACCTGCTGAACCTAGAGCGGGTAGGAGATAGTGTGCTGTTAGGCGACTTTAAGGTGCCTCTGCCAGTGAACAGCCCAGAGGGTGACGTGGTGCTGGGCATCCGCCCTGAGAGCGTTCGCTTGCCCCAGTCTGAAGACACCACCACGATTCGTGGCAATGTCTTCTTGGTAGAAAACCTGGGGATGAGCACCCTCATCAGTGTGAAGGTGCAGGGAGCTGACAATATCACCGTGCGGGCGTTGATTCCCTCTGACCAAACCTGGAGCCGAGAGAATATAGAGTTGGCTCTACCCCTCAACACGATCCACTGGTTTGCCGCAGGGACCGGGGAGCGTTTAGAAGCCAAGACAGTGCAACAGCCCCAGTACCAGTCGTAGAAAAGCTAGGAAGACGCAGCCAGTGTTGAGCCTAGGGCTGCAAATAGAGGACGGGTTTCTTTCAGAAACCCGTCCTCTATTTGATGGGACAGACTTGCCCTTGAGGTGAGGCTACCCTGCATTTTTGGAGAACTTTGCGATCCACCAAGCTCTGGATCTCTACGCTGTGTGATGCCACTCCAGCTCTACTCCAGCGAGTCTTGGAGTTTAATAGGGTCAGTTTGATCGCCCTTTAGCCCATTGGCT
>PXDR01000516.1 GCA_003566335.1 Cyanobacteria bacterium T3Sed10_344R1 | reverse complement strand
GTTGACTGGACAGACTACCACCGCAAAATTGAGCAGCTTGCCGTCCAAGTTCATCAGTCGGGCTGGGAATTTAACCAGATCGTCTGCCTAGCCAAAGGCGGATTGCGAGTAGGGGACTTGATTTGCCGCTTATTTGATCAGCCCCTAGCGATTTTGTCCACCGCGTCCTATGGTGGGCCGAATAACCAAACCCGAGGCAGCATTACCTTTTCTAGAGACTTGAGCATGACCACCCCTAGCTTGGGGAGTCATGTGCTGGTGGTGGATGACTTGGTAGATTCGGGCTACAGCCTCGATCGCAGCTTGATTTGGCTCGATCGCAAATACGGCTTTTACATTGAGGAAATGCGGACGGCAGTGCTGTGGTACAAGGCGTCGTCCATGGTTAAGCCCGACTACTACGTGGACTATCTAACCGACGATCCCTGGATTCACCAGCCGTTTGAGCGCTATGAGCAGCTCACCCCGGCTGAGTTGGCTGCAGAACACGCCCCCAGCTCGACGGTGTAGTAATAGTTGAGCAGGTTGCGAGTCCACGGTCATTTGAGACCGGTCTAGTGTACTTGGGCTTCGACAGGCTCAGCCCGAACGTCCTAATTCCGGTCACCCTGAGCTTGTCGAAGGGTGTTTAATCTAGGATCTAGGGCTGATAGAGCACTCGGGCTCCTGGCTTTATCCCGAGTTTGGCGGCTTGGCCTGCTGAGCCCGGTGACTATTACGATCCCAGAACTGACCCTGGTGATAGCCCTGAATCGTGGCGTCCTGGGCCGCTAGATCCAGTCGTTTTTTGGCCCAACAGCAAAAGGTTTCATCCTGCTCAATTCCCAGGTAGCGACGCCCCAGCTTCTTGGCCACCACTGCCGTTGTCCCCGACCCCACAAACGGATCCAGCACCAGATCCCCCGGCTGGCTGCTAGCCAAAATCAGCTTAGCCACCAGCTTCTCTGGCTTCTGGGTTGGGTGGTCGGTGTTCTCGGCCATTGACCAAAACGGTACCGACAAGTCTGTCCATAAATTCGAGGGATGGGTCAGGCGAAATCGACCCTGGGCCGACTCTTGCCAGTCTTTCGGCTGACCATCGGCCTGGCGGTAAGGGGCCACCACCCGCCGCTGTAGCTTGACCGCTTCCAGATTAAAGGTGTAGTCCTGGCTGCACGTGGCGAACCAAATATCCTCGGCGCAGTTTTTCCAGTTGCGCTTAGCCCCTCGGCCTTTTTCCCGTTCCCAGGTGATGCGATTGCGGACAATGCAGTGCTGCCCCAGCAGGTGATGGATGGCGGTCGAGGACTGCCAGTCTCCACAGATATAGACCGAGGCTGTGGGCTTCAGGGGGGGCAGCAGCGGCACTAGCCAGCGCCCTAGCCAGGCTTCGTAATCTGCCAAGGATTGAGGACTGAACCGAGTTTGATTAAAGGTTTTGGCTCGGTTATAGGGCGGATCGGCAATCAGCAAATCTACAAACTGGCCGGGCAAGTGAGGCAGCACCTCAAACAAATCCTGGTGCAGGATCACGTCCTGCAATGTCTCAGCAGCTTGGGGCTGGTTCAACTGCCCCAACCCGGTCTTGTAATGCTGGCGTTCAGCATCGCTCAGGGTCAGGGTGCGATTACGGGGAGCCGGGGACACGGGGGATACCAGGTCTGGGGACTAGTGGGAGGGATGGGGATGCTGGGATGGGTTTGAGCAAAACTTAAAACTGCTCAGGGGTTCGGGTCTGCTCAAGGTGTCTTAACCCCCAGACGGCGATGGTTTTTAGCACTGGGCGCAGACTCTTGCCTGTCTCTGTGAGGTGATAGCTCGTGCGCCGAGGGCGGGTGCTGTAGAGCTTTCGTTCCACGAGTCCGGCGGCTTCGAGTTGACGCAGGCGGCTGGTGAGGATGTTAGTGGAAATCTCCTCTGGAGAGGCTAAGAACTCCTCAAAGCGTTCTTTGCCAAAAAACATCATGTCCCTAACTACAATTAGCGTCCAGCGATCGCCAACCAAATCTAAAGTGCAGGCAATGGGGCAGGCAGAGCGACAGGGCTGATCCATAGCGAGGGACGGGGTCAAAGGTTACTTGCATCTTACAAGTAAGGTCACTAGAATCAACTCACTTGCATAATGCAAGTTTCTGATTTTGGGAGAGTGCTGTGCCAAAGCTGTCTTACGAAGTTCCAATTTATACATTCCACATTGACGCTATGGGTCATGTGAATAACATTGTTTATGTGCAGTGGATGGAGGTAGGACGCCACCATCTACTCGAAGCGGTGGGCTGGCCCATCAACGTGATTGCCCAGCAAGGCTTTGGGCCAGTATTGGTGGAGACCAGTATCAGCTATCGCAAACCTCTGCTCATAGGCGATCGTGTCCAGATAAACATTTGGTTGTCGAAACTGTCCCAAGCCTCAGCTTGGGCGGAGTTTGAGTTTTTTAAGGGTCAGGAACTCGTGGCCCAGGGCAAACAGCGGGGACTGTTTGTGGATTTAGCGAGCAACCGTCCAAAACGACTACAGGCTGAAGAGCGCGATCGTTTTCTGCCCTATGTCATTGCAGCAGAGTAATAAGGAGCTAGTACGTCTCATGGAATCACTTGCGGGGCCACAGCGGCCCTGTGCAGCCTGGCTCAAAGCCGAAATCTTCTGAAGAGGATTAGAAGCTGCTTATTCCAGTCTGCGTTAGCAGACTTTCACGGTGAGCCAGGGAGTTCACTCCCTGGTGGTTGTGGCTGGAGTTCTTAGTGCTCAGCAGGATGCTCAACAGCGCTCTGTTGCTGCATATAGTCTGCTTCGCTGATTACTTGGTCTGGATCGTCTATCCGATCTAGAAAGACTTTGCCCAGCAAATGATCATATTCATGCTGAAAGATGCGGGCGATGAAGTCGGTGAAGACCTGCTGCTGAGGTTGGCCTTGGCGGTCTAGGTAGGCGACCGTGACGCTGCGATCGCGCCAGACTTGGCCCCGCTGATGGGGCACGCTGAGGCAGCCTTCCCAACCCAGCACCCGGTCAGCACTGCGGCTGACAATCTGAGGGTTAATCAGCGGCGTCGGCTCCATCAGCGGAGCGTCGGGATAGCGACGGTTAGGGTGGGAGGCCAGGATCAGCAGCTGGAGGTTTTGGCCCACTTGGGGCGCGGCAATGCCAACGCCCGCAGCCGCCTGCAGTTGGTCAATCAGCTGATCGATGAGCGGCTGCAATTTGGGCAGATCTTCCACTTGGATGGGGTCTGCCACTCGCCGCAGTCGAGGATCCCCTAGGGTCAAAATTTCCATTCAGTCAACCGCCCTCAACCCCACCTGGGGAGCCAGCATCACCACCTGGCTGGCTTCCACCATCAGGGTGACAAAGCCGTTCTCATTCAAGCTTCTCAGGGCTTGGGCAGCAGTGGCGGCATTCTGGGTGGGGGCCAACATTAAGTAGGGCCGCTGCTGAAATACGCCGACCCCCACCGGCTGGTTCAAGAGCTGTTGCACCGCTAGGGCCATCTCTGGCTGGTTGCGGTAGTCCACCAGCACCGTGAAGCCCTCGGTGAGCCGCTGGGGCGCATAGGCAATGGTCGTCGTCTCGGTTGGGGTCTCGGTTGGCGTCTCGGCGACTTCGCCGCCCTGACCGTCAGCAGGGCGGGCCACAAATGCCTGGAGGTTTTGCACTTCGGTCATGTACTGAGCCCAGGCGTTGGCGCTCTCTAGGCTATTAAAGCCCCCGGCCCGAACCACTGTATCGTCGAGGTACTGGCAGACCATCACCGGGTTGTTGGCCGGTAGAACTTCTTGCACCTGGCTGCGCTCGGTTTCGCTGTTGCTGCGCACCAGCAGCAGATACTCGGTGGCTGCTGGCGGGGGGCAAGGCGGAAATTCAGCGGCAGTGGCCAAGGGTAAGGGCGGCAGGGTTAGGAGTGCGATCGCACCCCCCACCGTTCCCCCGACCGCGCTGATAAGGCCCCGGGTGGAGCGCAACATCGGCAATATCAAGGATCGAGGATAGGTCACGGTATTTTCCTTAACTGCCAGGCAACTGAACTAGGCGACAGACGCGAGGGAAGCGAGGGCATCAGGAATGGCCTCTGTGGGCGCTTCAAACGAGCCGACAGCCACATATTCTAGGCGCAGCTTCAGCCAGGTGATGAAGGTCTTGTCGGTGGATACAATTGCTGCCGCAGGCTGAGGGCACTTCG
>PXDR01000580.1 GCA_003566335.1 Cyanobacteria bacterium T3Sed10_344R1 | reverse complement strand
GCCGCCGCCGCCGAACAGCGCTCTCAGGCTTTACAGCAGGCTCTCAACGATCTGCAACAAGCCCAGAGCCAGCTAATTCAAGCCGAAAAAATGTCCAGTCTGGGCCAGCTCGTCGCTGGCGTTGCCCACGAAATTAACAACCCGGTGAACTTCATTGCCGGGAACCTTACCCACGCCAACACCTACTTCCAGGATTTACAGGATCTCCTGGCCCTTTATCAACAGCACTACCCAGCGCCCACCCCAGACATTGCTGAGAAGATCGCAGACATTGACTTGCCCTTCTTACTTGAAGACTTTGCCAAGTTGCTCAAGTCTATGGGCCTCGGGGCTGACCGCATCTGCGAAATTGTCCGCTCCTTACGCAACTTCTCCCGCACGGATGAAGCGGATTTCAAAGCCGTTGACCTGCATGACGGCCTAGACAGCACCCTGATGATTTTGCAGCATCGGCTCAAGGGCCAAGGCCAAATCCCATCCATCACGATTCAGCGACACTATGGAGACTTGCCCCCAGTGCCCTGCTATCCTGGCCCCCTCAACCAGGTGTTTATGAACCTGCTAGTCAACGCCATTGATGCCCTAGAGGATCTGCCGACCACTGCGCCCGCCCCGCCCCGCCAAATTACCCTGAGCACGGAGGTGGTGGATTCAAATTGGGTCAAAATTGCGATCGCAGACACTGGCCCCGGCATTTCTGCTGACACCACCGCAGACAAAATTTTTGATCCCTTCTTTACCACCAAACCCATCGGTCAAGGTACCGGCATGGGATTAGCCATCAGCCACCACATCATTGTCGATAAACATGGCGGCAGGCTCACCTGCCAATCGACCGCAGGCGTCGGCACCAAATTTGTCATTCACCTGCCCTGCTTTCAACCCACCCCAACCGGGCCTGGCTGCCAACTGTCGGACACCCCACCGCCTAGCGATCCAGCAACCAACTCAGCACTGGCAGCGCCACCTTCCCCGGCAAAACCTCAATGTTGAAGCGGAATGGCACCAGCAGCCGAATCGCCTGGTCATCTCCATCTACCGTCCGCTTCAGCCACAACAACATCATCAAGGAAAAGGTTTGCTGACTCGGCTTCATCTCCGTCGCCCTTTCCAAATCCACCAAAGGCACCTTTGCCTCCATCAACCCATTGGCATTGCGGACAAAGGCTTCCTCAAAGGTAATAATGCAGCTCAGCGCCTGCCCCCCATTCACCACGCTAAACACCTGGGGTTGGCCCAAATCTTGGGGCATTCCCGGAATCAACCGAATCACCCGCTTGCCCTGATTATTGAACCGACTAATCGAACTGCGATCCCAGTCCAGGTAAAGCTGCAAGTCCCGCCCTTGATTCTGTACCTGCACCGTAAAAGCCGGGACAGGCGGCTGCAAGGGGCGAGTGCCCTGGGGCATCACCAGCAGGTTAATCACACTACTCGGCGGCTTTTTCTCTGCGGGAGAATGGGGCTGAAATACTAGACTCAGACTGCTCGGGCCGCCCTTGCCCCCAGCCATAATCTGGGCTTCTAAAGGGTATCGACGCTGCTGCTCAAGCTGATTCTCGACTTCTGCCAGCAACAGATCGGAGTCCAAACGGATATTCACCTGATCTTCCAGCTGTGCCTCTAAAGACAAAGCCATCTGGTAGATCACGTAGGTCACGCAGATAAAGTAGACCGTCAAGATTAGAATATCGCTGCCCATCGCCGCTCCCTTATGTGCCCCGCTATACCCAGGCTTAAGACCGGGCTGCTGCCTAGCCGCTGACTCAGGCTGACAGCCCAGCACCCCTGCCAAGTCCGACCCAAATCAATGCTCAGATATCAACGCTCAGATAATAGTGAACAATACGGCTTTTAGCGTGGTTATGGGCTGCGTAATCTCCCGGTAACCGTCCCCTTTCACCCATTGCACCCGATGGCTAGGATGATTGTGCCATCAGCATCTTAAGACTTGATCGTTTTATTAAGCATTCCTCAGAATCCCTTACCTTAACTGGGTAAGTCATGCTAGATTATTAACAAAGTTTTCCATAAGTTCCGCGTAGCTAACTATAGCTAAAAGCACCTGAGTGCTACGGAAAATTCTGACCCTCTTGCGGCAATTTTGTCGGGTTTCATCCCTCTAGATATCGGGGTCAGCACTAACGGAGTCATGTTACGGATTGAGTCAGTAGGGTCTCAATCCGCTCAGTAACCAATTCCCCTATCTCGCTTGTCGAACTGGGGCGGGCAGCCTAGGCATTCCTAGGTTGCACGGGTTGGTACAGAGCGTAACTGACCTGCTCAGGCGTTTTTCGCCATACGTGACGGGGAGGCGCTGGTTTAGCGCCGTCCTCCCTTGTTACCGCAGTCATTGCACGGATTTTGTGGAATTGGCTTCAGTTGCCCACCCCACCGCTGCACCCCATCATGACCTCCACTAACTTGCCACTAATAATTCCAGCTCTTGCTGTCGGTTACTTGATGATTGTTTACGGTCTACTTACCCTTGCCAAGCTCCAGGGCAGCCGGAGCAAGATTGAGGGATAACGGCTAGATGGTCTAAATCGCGCTGGAGCAGTTCAACCTACTCCAGCGCGATTGCTATGGCGTGGAATAACAATCGCCTGCTTGGGTTGTGGGCATGCGCTAGCGGCGCTCTCGCTGACTGAGGTTCAGGGCACTCACTTGATCCGTTTTACTCGATTTTTGGCTGGTCAGACTCACCTGCTGCACTTCTACAGGGTGGCCCAGCCATTGAGCGGCTAAGGGGGAGAAATGACTAGGATCGCCGCTGACGGCAAACAGGGTGGGGCGGCGTTGACCGGTGGCCCTAAGCCCCAGCAAGTCCAGTTCTCGGGCGGTGGCTGCTGCTAGATGGGCAGCGGGGTCAAGCCGGGTCACGGTCGAGGGCAGCAGGTCTTTCAACACCGGGGCCAGGTGGGGATAGTGGGTACAGCCGTAAATCAAAGTATCAATATTGTGAGCTAGCAGAGGCGCGAGATAGTTCGCCGCCACAGTGCGCGTATAGGGATCGTGAATACGGTTTTGCTCAATCAAGGGCACAAACTCAGGGCAGCCCACTTCCCAAACCTGGGCTTGGCTGTCGCTTTCGGTGATGGCCTGGCGGTAGGCGTGGCTGTTAGCGGTGGCAGCAGTAGCGATGACGCCAATCCGCCGTCCGGTTTTGACCGCTGCCCGAGCCCCGGGCAAAATCACCCCCAGCACCGGAATCGGACAGTCGGCCTGGGCCGCTTCTAGGGCTAGGGCTGAGCTGGTATTACAGGCCATCAGCACCATTTTGGCTCCCTGGGCAATCATCCAGGCCAGGATTTCCTGCACGAACTGGTTGATTTCGCTGGCGGTTCGGGTGCCGTAGGGCAGGCGGGCGGTGTCGCCAAAGTACAGGATTGACTCATGGGGCAGTTGGCGGTGCAGTTCTCGCAGCACGGTCAGACCACCCACGCCGCTATCGAAAATGCCAATGGGGGCAGCGGTTGAGGCGGGGTCGCCCGTGTACAGCCGATAATCCATAAGAGTTAAGACCCAGGGAGCTGTGTAAAGTTGTGTCTTACTGAGTTTAGTAAGATTTCTCCCGTTGACCAGCAGTTTTTCTGGGAACAGGCAAATTTTCCATCGGCGTCGAGGCGATCGCAACTCAGGGTCATCACTTGGGCACCCTGGGCAGTGGAACTAGACTGCCGAATTTACTGCTGATGATTGTTAAAGAACTGGATCCCCTGTCACCTGATGCCAATAAGCTGGTGCAGGCTGGCCGTAGGGCTGAAAATCAAATGGCGTTTTACCTGCGTCGGGCCTTTGGGGAGAATCCCAAAGTACAGGTGATCAACGGGCTGCGATTGGAGCGCCAGGGAGAAGTCGCTCAAATTGACCACTTGGTGATCAGTAACCACGGCTTCATCTTGATTGAGAGCAAGAGCGTCACCAGCCAAATTCAGGTCAATGCCCAGGGAGAGTGGGCACGCCAGGTGAATTCCGCTTGGCAGGGGATGCCATCGCCGTTGCTACAGGCAGAACGGCAGGCAAAGCTGCTGAGGGCGCTGTTGAATGATCACGTGGATGATTTTTTCCCTAAACTGCTGGGCCTCCAGTTCACATTTAATAAATCCGTACCGTTTGATGTCCTAGTCGCGATCTCAGATCGTGGCATGATCCAACGTC
>PXDR01000016.1 GCA_003566335.1 Cyanobacteria bacterium T3Sed10_344R1 | reverse complement strand
GGTTGGCCTATTTTGCTACTAAAGCTGAGGTCAGTCGGATATGAGTATGAGTTTGACCGGAACGGTGGTGCGATCGCAGCTTGGCCTAGGCGCTTGGGCCTTCAACGCCGACGATGGCAAAACCTACGAAATCTACCAGCAGACCGCCCCGGCTGACCTGCTCAAAGATGGCCTAAAGGTGGCCCTAACTGGACGGGTGCGGTCAGACGTAATGACCATGGCGATGATCGGCCCTGTCTTAGACGTGGATAAATTTGAGGTGCGGGGCTAATCCAGCCCTAGAGCTGCGCCCGAATTTTAAAGGAATAGTCGCCCCCAGGTTCAAGCTGGTAGTCAAAGCGCTCCAGAAAACGACCCAGGGGTTCTTGGATCAACGCCCGGCCCAGGGAGGGTTCCACCACAAGTTTGTCTTGGCGAAACTGCCAACTAAATTGCCAGACATATTCGCTGGCCTGGACTTCGCCCTCAATGTTGCCCTGCTGCCACGACTGGTAGGTGATGCGAACGTGGGCGATGGTTTCCGGTAATTTAGACATTTGAAGACTTAACGGTGCAAGCGGGCAGTTTGAGGAAGCATCCATAACGCGGTCATCGCGCGGTAATGCAGTCAGTGTCCCTGATCAGCGACCTTGCCACAGTTTAGGCTCAACCTTAACCAATCCCAGATGGGCAGTCGGTCAGCAGTGCCCCCGCCTTTAGTTAAGATAACGACAGGTTTTTTCTAGGTCTACTGGCTTAGGTCTACTGGCTAGGGATACAGATGCGATCGCATCTGTTCAACATCAGTCCACAGAATCAGCCTATGGGATTAAGACTATGGGCTCAGTTGATGCCGTGGAATCAGTCCCCAGGGATTCTGGTTAAATGATGTTGCATCAACGCGCTGCAGCAGGGGCTGCTTTGAGCTGTTCAATTAAGAGCTTAAGGCGGTAGCCTGAAAAGCAGTGCTAAATAGCTAACGATCAGTCGGCTGGGTGATGTTGGCGGCAAACGCCATCGCCCAACGCCAATCAGCCTTAGTCCAGCACCGACTAAACACCTGCCTCGCTTTTACCCTGGATCAACGCGTGCCCAAAGTCGGCATTATCTACAACGACATCAAACCTGCCGCTTGCCAAGTCGCTGATGAACTACGCGATCAGCTCACCTCAAGCGGCTACGAAACTGTGTCAGCAACCGGAGCCGGAGGCATCTTGGGGTATTCCACCCCAACCCGTCCGATTTGCCACACCCCAATCGAAAGCTTGGTTCCGCCCCATTTTGACCAAGAGATGGACTTCGCCATCGTGCTCGGGGGAGACGGCACCGTGCTGTCAGCCTTTCGCCAGGTTGCCCCAGCCGGTATCCCTCTGTTGACGGTGAATACGGGCCATATGGGCTTCTTGACCGAAGCCTACTTGAATCAGTTGCCCCAGGCAATTGAGCAAGTCATGGCCGGGAACTACCAGGTTGAAGATCGCTCCATGATGGTGGTGCGGCTCTTTCATCAAGATCGGCTAATTTGGGAAGCCCTGTGCCTGAATGAAATGGTGCTGCACCGGGAACCTCTGACCAGCATGTGCCACTTTGAAGTGCAGGTCGGTCGCCATGCCCCCGTGGATATTGCGGCAGATGGGGTGATTTTGTCCACCCCGACTGGCTCAACCGCCTATTCCCTCTCTGCCGGGGGGCCAGTGATTACCCCTGGGGTTTCGGTCACCCAGTTAATTCCGATTTGCCCCCATTCCCTCGCCTCCCGAGGGCTGGTGTTTCCAGACAACGAATCTGTCGGCATCACCTCCGCCAATCCAGATCCGCTGGTGATGGTGGTGGATGGCAATGCGGGTTGTTATGTGCTGCCGGGAGATCGGGTGACAACTCAGCGAGCCCCTTACTCAGCCCGGTTTATTCGGCTTAAATCCCCCGAATTCTTCCGGGTGCTGCGAGAAAAACTGGGGTGGGGGTTACCCCACATCGCCAAGCCGACCTCCGTCGAACTACCATAGGGCAGCGTCCTGAATGCGCCATCTTTAGTCCGTGGAGTTGGCTATGATCCCGTTGCAATCTGAAACCCCGCCCCAAGTCTTGCTGGTTGAAAGCAACGCTGATTTGGCCCAACAAATTGCGGCTGACCTGCGAGAGTCAGGCTACGAATCAGCTGTGGCGGCATCAATGGCGATCGCACTCACCCAGGTTAAGGCCACAGCCCCGGCCCTAGTTGTCGTCGATCGGATGTTAGGCGGTGACTCTGGCCTGCGACTTTGCAGCCAGCTACGGGCTCAGGGCAACTGCGTGCCGATTTTGCTGATGATGGCGCGGGATAACTTAGAAGACCGGATCGCCTGCCTAGAAGCCGGGGCCGACGACTATTTTCTCAAACCCTATCGGGCCGATGAGTTTCTTAACCTGGTGCAAATGTATTTGCAGCCTAGTGCTCTAGGCAGTGAGCAGCTGAGGTTTGGGGAACTCACCCTAGACTTGGCCAGCCGCACTGCGGCCCGGAATGGTCGCACCATCGAGCTGACCATGAAAGAATTTGAGCTGCTGAAGTACCTGATGGAGCATTCCCGAGAAGTTATGACCCGCGAGCAAATCCTAGAAAATGTCTGGGGTTATGACTTTATGGGTGAATCTAACGTCATTGAGGTGTATATTCGCTACCTACGCCTGAAGATTGATGGCGAGGATGAAAAGCGGCTAATCCAAACGGTGCGAGGGGTGGGATATGTACTACGGGAAGCTTAGAGCTTGGTTCAGAGCCGCAGGCTGGCGCAGTCCGGGCCAGCCGCTAGTGGTCATTGGGCTGTGCAGTCTACTTTGGGCCTGTACGGTGCCGATTCCCGATGGGCCAGCGGATGAGCCAGCTTCACCCACGGCGGAAACTGACGCTGCTCCAACCTTTAGTCCCGACCGCTTCACTGAGAACCCCGCCGACCCCGCCGAGTGGCTCGCAGGGCCAGGGCAACTTCTGCCGGTGACAGCCCAGGCCGTGATGGGGGGCGAGGTGATTGGTCTAGAGGTGGCGGAAACTTCCCAACAGCAGGCCACGGGACTGATGTATCGAACCCAAGTGCCCGCAGATCGCGGCATGTTGTTTCCTTTTGATCCCCCTCGGTCGGTCAGCTTTTGGATGCGGAATGTGCCGATTTCCCTGGATATGGTGTTTTTGCAGCAGGGAGAAATTGTTGCGATCGCAGCGGATGTGCCCCCCTGCACCAGCGATCCTTGCCCCACCTACGGCCCCGAGGCGGGACAGCTCGTTGATCAAGTGATTGAACTTCGGGGCGGTCGAGCCGCAGAACTGGGCCTGACTGAAGGTGACTTTGTGCCAGTGACTGTCATTGACTGAGCCGTGGATCCCTGAGCTCACAGTTTGCCTACAGTTTTATGACAACTTGACGGTCATTCCTTAGGGGATTGAGCTAGAGTCAATCATCCCCATTCGTCAAGTCAGTCAGTTTAGAGGCTGCTTGAACAGGGCGTCATTACTTAATTAACGAAATCTCTACAGCACAGCCAGGGGAGGTGACGACAGGATGAAACCCAACAACTACAGCAAGCTAATTCGCTTTCTTCAGGAAGACCTCGCCGTGTCCTCCTCCTCTATTGCTGTGGCCCTAAAGCACTGTGAGCAAGACCCCGGCCCGCTGCCTATGGTGCTCTGGCAATATGGACTGATCACCATTGAGCAGCTAGAGCAAATTTACGATTGGCTAGAAGCCGCCTAGACCTGACCCTCTAAGCTAGATCTAGTCTATAGATGTCTATAGATCTAGTCTGAGATCCAGCTTGAATTGAACGGCTATCCAGTGCTGATGGGGTGCGATCGCCCCCCCGGTATCCCTGCCCTTTACGCCGCTCAACTGCGGAGCCTCAGCCGCTCTCCCGTAACCTGGCATTGAGGCCCGCCTAAGGCCCGAACTCTGCTCTTTTAACTTAAGAGGAACGCTGTGCTGCACTCCAAAGGCTTTGAAGTCGAAATCTACACCGGTACCCCCAGCGGCACCATCGTCGGCCTATCCGATCGCATCACCGCTGACCTCAACGGCTTTGTTCGAGAACCAGACAGCCGCAACGTCGAGTACACCACCGCTCCCCTTTGCCGCTACGAACAGTTGCTAT
The DNA here is from genome assembly GCA_003566335.1 of Cyanobacteria bacterium T3Sed10_344R1. Lineage (GTDB taxonomy): Bacteria > Cyanobacteriota > Cyanobacteriia > Phormidesmidales > Phormidesmidaceae > PXDR01. Next base: position 71 of record PXDR01000016.1, on the reverse strand, counting down.
GCGAACTGGTGCGCCCTCGGCAAAAACTTCGGGCCTATCTCCGCCGACTCGGTGACTACACCCTCATTCCC
>PXDR01000291.1 GCA_003566335.1 Cyanobacteria bacterium T3Sed10_344R1 | reverse complement strand
TTTACTGGCCCCTGTCCCCGCCCTCAGTCTGCCGAGCCTGGTGCTGTTTTGGCTCGCAGTCGCCCTCACCTGGATTTCTGGCGCGATTTACCTTTGGCCGAGATCAGCTCAAGCCTAGGCTCACGCTAAAGCCAAGCTGAAACCGGCCTAGAACAACTGCCACACCCGCACCGTTTTATCCGTACTGGCGCTAGCAACAAGCTGACCACTACGATGAACCGCCACCGCAGTCACCGAGCTCGTGTGGCCCGTCAGGGTGTGCTTCAGTTCCCCCAACTCCCCATCCCAAATCCGTACCGTACAATCGCTACTGCCGCTGACCAAGGTGCGGCTATCGGGCAAAAATGCGATCGCATTCACATCTTGGGAATGGCCCGACATCGTCTTGAGCAACTCCCCCTGGGGCAATCGCCACAACCGCACCGTCCGATCCTTACTAGCGCTAGCCACCAGCTTGCCAGTTTTACTAATCGCCACCCCATTCACCGAATTGAAATGCCCCGAGAGGGACTTCAGCAGCGTCCCTTGGCCGACACTCCACACCTGCACCTTATTGTCCAAGCCCCCGCTCACCACCCAGCGCTCATCGGGACTAATCGCCACCGACTTAATAATCCCCGCAGATCCGGCCATCGTCGCTAGGGGCGTCCCCTTATCCGTCTTCCACAGCCTCACCGAGCGATCCTCACCGCCGCTAGCCAGCAGCAGTCCATTTGGCCCTAGGGCAACGGCATTCACGTCCCGGCTGTGACCTGAAAGGGTGTAGAGTAGCGTGCCTGCATTTAAGTCCCAGAGCTTAATCGTATTGTCATCGCCACAGCTAACCAACACCTGCCCCTTGGGGCTAATCACCACCCCATTTACCCCTCGAGGGTGCCCCACTAGGGAATACAGCATCACCCCAGTCTGCAAATTCCACAAGCAGATCTTGTCATCCAAGCCGCCGCTGGCTAAGGTCGCCGTCTTCGGGTTAAACACCACCGACGTCACCCAAGATCCGTGGCCCTTCAGCACCCGCACACAGCGCCAACCCGACCCCTTCGGCGGAATCACCGGCTGCCGACGACCTGAAGCCGCCTTATTTTTGCTGGCGCTTTTGGCTTTCCCCTGAACCGGACGATGGGCCTCAGCCCCCGATGGCGGCGGACTGGGTTGGGAGGGGGGCGAAGACCAACCCACACCAAAGGGCGGCGACGAGGTTGAAATCCGGCCATCGGTTTTGTGCTGACGCACCCAGCCCGGCACTGCGCCCTGGAGCGATGGCAGAGACTGCAAATCGGCCAGCACCTCCTGGGCGGAAGTATAGCGATCGCTAATTAAGTCCTTAACCATCCGATCGAGCACCTGCCCCATTTGCGGACTCACCACTGTCCCCACCTTAGCCAGTTCCTCTCGCCACATCCAGCGACCTTCCAAGGGGTTATACAGCCCATCAGGGCGACAGCCCGTCAGCAGATGCAGGCAAGTCGCGCCCAGACTATAAATATCGCTAGAAGGATACGCCTGACCACTGCGCAGTTGCTCTATCGGCGCATAGCCCTCCGTGCCAATGCGGGTACCCGGCTGGAGCAACAGGGTTTCACTAAACTGCTTCGCCACGCCAAAATCAATCAGCACCGGCCTGTTGTCCACCTTGCGACGAATGATATTGCTCGGGGTAATATCTCGGTGAATTACCTTGTGGTCATGGATAAACTGCATCACCGGCAGGAGATCCATGAGCAACGCCCGCACATTCGCTTCGTCCAGCGGCCCTAACCGATGGATTTCTTGGGATAAATTCAGCCCCTCAATGCGCTGCTGCACAAGATACAGATAGCGATCCTGCTCAAAGTAGGCCAATAGATTGGGAATCTGCGGGTGCTCTCCCAACTCATGCAGCCGCACGGCTTCCTGGGTAAAGAGCTCCAGCGCTTTATTCAGGGACTTGGTGCCCTGGGCTTGGGGGGCAAATTGCTTAATCACACAGTAGGTATTGAGCCGATCAACATCCAGCGCCAAATAGGTGCGGCCAAATCCGCCCCGACCAATGGGCTTGACCGCCCGATATCGTCCCCGCAGCAACAGGGTTAAGGGCTGCCCACAAGCACGACAAGCATCGCGCTCCACTGGGTTTAGCGGCTGGGGGCAGTCTGGATTGAGGCAGCAAACAACGTTCTGGGACGAACTCATGTAAATTGGCAGCTTTAGGATTGGCTCACCGCCGTCCGGCTCATCGCGTCAGGCTAATCGATAGTGGGCTTCGTCCGAATTTTATCGAGCTTGGGGCCATATCGCTGCTTTTCGCAACAGTTTCTCTAGCTGCTGGCCCTAGGTTGTGGGGAGCCCTGGCCTGATTCTGGCGAAATTCTGGCGGATTCTGGCAATCAGCCCCCCCGATCAGCCCACGGCCCTCAGTTCAAACGCTGTGGTTTCGTTACAAACCTGCCTGCTGCCCCCAAAGGGCCAAAGCCCTGCGGTAAGGTGATCATACAGATAACTTAGCCTGTGAACTGTCAGCCTATGACCCTGGCCTCTCCCCAACCTCACCACAAGGCGAAAGCGCTACGTCCTAACGCAGTGCGCCCCGCCAAAGCCTTATGCAGTGAGTGCGGCCTCTGCGACACGTCTTACATTCACTATGTCAAAGACGCCTGCGCTTTTATTAACCAGCAAATTGGCGATTTAGAAGCCGAAACCCACGGTCGCCGTCGAGATTTATCCCAGTCTGATGATCTTTACTTTGGCGTCCATCAGCAGATGGTGGTGGCCCGCAAGCAGGAGCCCATCGAAGGGGCGCAGTGGACTGGCATTGTCAGCAGTGTTGCGATTGAGATGCTGAATCGCGGCTTGGTCGAAGGGGTAGTCTGCGTGCAGAACAGCGCTGATGACCGGTTTCAACCTAAGCCAGTGATTGCCCGCACCCCAGAAGAGGTGCTGGCAGCCCGGGTCAACAAGCCCACCTTGTCCCCGAATCTATCCGTGCTAGATCTGGTGGAACAATCAGGCATGAAACGGCTGCTGGTGATCGGCGTCGGCTGCCAAATCCAGGCGCTGCGAGCCGTCGAAAAACGGCTAGGACTAGAAAAACTCTACGTGTTGGGCACCCCCTGCGTTGACAATGTCACCCGGGCAGGGCTGCAAAAGTTTTTAGATACGACCAGCCGCTCGCCGGAAACTGTGGTCGCCTACGAGTTCATGCAGGACTTTCGCGTTCATTTCAAGCACGAAGACGGCTCGGAAGAGACGGTGCCGTTCTTTGGACTCAAGACCAATCAGCTTAAGGATGTGTTTGCCCCGTCCTGCATGAGTTGCTTCGACTATGTCAATTCTCTAGCGGATCTGGTGGTGGGCTATATGGGAGCCCCCTTTGGCTGGCAGTGGCTCGTAGTGCGTAACCAGCGGGGCCAAGAACTGCTGGACGTGGTGCAAGACCAACTGAAAACCCAGCCCGTAATGTCCCAGGGCGATCGCAAAGCCGCTGTGCAGCAAAGCATCCCCGCCTACGACAAGGGGGTAACCCTGCCAATGTGGGCTGCTAAGCTGATGGGCGTGGTGATCGAAAAAATTGGCCCGAAGGGGCTAGAGTATGGCCGTTTTTCGATTGACTCCCACTTCACCCGTAACTACCTGTACCTGCGGCGCAATTACCCAGATAAGTTTGAGCAGCAGGTGCCAGACTACGCCAAAAAGATTGTCGAACAGTACAAACTTCCCCCCGAATAACTTCAGGGGCTCATAGACCGCGCCCATAGACCAGAGCGTCTCAGGGCGCGGTCTGCCCTAGTTGCCGCAGCAGCGATCGATCCCGAGGCTGTCTAACAGCAAATCGCTCACGGCATTAGCTACCGCAAATTCGCTATAGAAACTGCGGGAAAAATCAAAGGCTTGCATCTCCGTCAGCAACGCTAGCACCAGGGAATCGACATCGTTTTCCCCTTCCATGCGCTGGCGAACAAACACCTGGGCCGCTCGGTGAGCAATGTCTTGGTTTACCGGCTCTGGCAAAAACTCTTGATTGAGCCACTGGTGCAGCGCGGTTTCAAGCCATTGGCCCTCTTGGGCAGCATCCTGAGGCGGCGGCAGGGTAATGGGGGGGATAGGATTAGTCATGGGTCTGTTTACCTGTACTCAGCCCGGCCTCTCCACCTTATCGCGGCGGGTCAGCCCCCGAAGCAGATCGTCGCGGGTTGTG
>PXDR01000030.1 GCA_003566335.1 Cyanobacteria bacterium T3Sed10_344R1 | reverse complement strand
TTTTGGGGGCTGATGATCGTCACAGCTCAGCCGCTGAACATAGGGGCAATCGCAGCGTGAAGCAACTGCCAGGTTGAATTTGGCTATCAAGGCTAATCTTGCCGCCATGGGCTTGGGCAATGGCTTGAGCAATGGCTAGCCCGAGCCCTACCCCGCCGGTCTGCCGGGAGCGGGCCGAATCCGCTCGATAGAAGCGATTGAAGATATGGGGCTGGTCTGCCTGGGGAATCCCGCTGCCGGTGTCTATGACCTGGATGAGCCCATGGCTGCCGTCTTGGGACAGCTTCAGGGTGACCTGTCCCTGGGGTGGCGTGTGCTGAATCCCGTTGACCACAAGGTTGCCCACCAGGCGATAGAGCTGATCCAAATTCCCCAGCACCATCAGCTTTTTCCCAGGCCGGGGGGCTAGGGTCAGGGTCACAGAGGCTGCAAGAGCTAAATGGGCGTACTCTTCGACCAGATCTTCCCCCAACTCGTTGAGACAGCAGGGCTGATAGGTTGCCTTGGCCTGGGCACCATCTAGGCGAATTAACAGCAGTAAGTCCTGCACCAGCTTTGACAAGCGCTGGTTCTGGCGCTCAATCACGCTGAGGGTACTGCGCAGTTCGGCGGCTGACGGCTGGGCCTGCCCCAGAACAGCCTCCACCGTGGCCTGAATTGCGGCTAGGGGAGTGCGCAGTTCATGGGCGGCATCAGCAGAAAACTGCTGCATGTTTTGGTAAGCCCCGACCACAGGAGTCATGGCTCGTCCCGCCAACCACCAGCTTGTGGCTCCTACCCCAATCAGGGCCACGGGCAGGCCAATGGCGAGAACCAACTGCACGGCCACCACGTGACGCTCCAATTCTCCGAGGGATCGCCCAACTTCTAAAAAGCCCCAAGCCTCGTCCTGTTGGGTGTGCAGGGGCAGCAGCACCCGGCGATAGCGTTCGCCGCTGTCAGCTAGGGTGGTGTCGAGAATTGCGCCCCCCTGCCAGGGTTGGGCGTCAATGGTGTGCTCAAAGGTTAAGGGCGTAGTTGAGGCCAGTGGGGTGCCAGTGGGACTGAGAAATCGGACATAGTAACCCTCTTGACGGGCCAAACCCAGCAGGCGGCGCTCGGTTTGGGCAGAGTCAAAGGAACAGGGAGCGGCTGACCCGTCGGGTTGGGTCAATTGCACACAGAGATTGGGCAAAAACTGGGTAATCTCTGGGGTCAGGGTTTGGGGCGTTTGCAGGGATGACTCGACGCCGTCATGGAGAATGCCTGCGACGGATTGCAGCTTTTGGTCTAGCTCATACCAGTGGCTGACCACCATGGCCTGATAGAACCCCACCCCGCACAGCCCCAAAATCAGGCCCATGCTGCCGGTGTAGAGACCGGCAAGGCGGCGGCGCGTTTGGACAAAAATCCGGTTAGTTGGCATGGGGTGCGTTAGCTGGCGGCAGGGCTGGGTCAATCAGCCGATAGCCCAAGCCGTAGACGGTTTCAATCACGGTGGTCGTGCCGGCTTGGGCCAGTTTGCGCCGCAATAGCCGCATGTGGGCCGCGACCACGTTACTGACGGCGTCTTGATCTAAGGCCCACACCTGGTTGAGGATCTGATCGCGGCTGAGAATTTGGTGCGGATGCTGCATCAGCAGCTCTAGAATTTGGAATTCTTTGGCGGTAAGGGGGATGGGCTGACCGGTGGTGGAAAGGCAAATGCTGGACTGGCCGTAGTCTAGGATTAGTTGTCCAACTTGGAGAGATTGGGGCTGAAAGGGTTGGCTGCGCCGCTGCAAGGCCCGCAGTCGCGCCAGCAGTTCGGGCATTTTGAAGGGCTTGACCAGGTAGTCATCGGCTCCAGCGTCTAGTCCGGCAATTTTGTCGTCGAGGCCATCCCGGGCGGTCAAGATTAAGACGGGTAAGGCGTTCTGCTGCTGCCGCAGTTGTCGGCACAGGGTCAAGCCGGAGATGCCGGGCAGCATCCAATCTAGAACCGCTAGGGTGTATTGGTAATCGGTGTTGCACAGACACTCCCAAGCCGCTTGGCCATCCTGGAGCCAGTCCACCACGTATTTTTGCTGGAGCAACACCTGTTGCAGGGCTGCCCCCAGGTCGGGTTCGTCCTCTGCCAATAGCACTCGCATTTGGTTATTTCTCCTTGGGCCATGAACTCCCTCGCAGACTGGGCAGAACTGGTGGTTTCACCCTGCTTTCATGTTTGTGGCTTAGGGTGAAAGGGAAGGGGCGTAAAGCCAGTTGTGCCCCTACTCTCAGCTTATCGGAGCGAGTTCCTGGACAAGCGTAGGCGCTGGCTGCGATCGCATTTTTTCAAGGGTTAATGAACATATGCCTCGATTCAACCGCAGACAGTTTTTAAGCCTGAGCGCTGGGGCGACGGGGGGACTGCTGCTGAGCCAGTGTGGTCAGAGCACGCCTAGCCAATCGTCGGGGGTGGAGTCGGCTGACCCTGGGGCAGTGGTGCAAAGTCGGGACGGTGTGTTGCGATCGCAGCTTGTTGCAGCCCAGGGCGCAATCAACCTAGGGGGCCAGTCCGTTCCGGTGATGGCCTACGGGGCACAAATCCCGGGGCCAAGGCTAGAGGCCCAGCCTGGGGATACAGTGCAGCTCCAGCTAACCAATGACCTAACCGAGTCTACGAACCTGCACTTCCATGGTCTGCATGTGTCTCCGGCTGACGCAGCCGACAACATTTTCCTCGAAATTCCCCCAGGGGAAACGTTCACTTACGAGTTCTCCATTCCGGCTGATCACCCCGGCGGCACCTTCTACTATCACCCCCATTTCCATGGTTTAGTCGGTCGCCAAGTCTTTGCCGGGTTAGGCGGCATTTTGGTAGTCCGTGGCCCGCTAGACCAAGTGCCAGAAGTACAGGATGCCCAGGAAGCCTTCTTGTTCCTCAAGGATCTTGACCCCGAAAACGGGCTAGATCAGGCACGGCACATGGATCGGATGATGGGGCGAGAAGGCAGTTTGGTCACGGTCAGCGGTCAGCAATCCCCCGACTATGGCATTGATCCAGGGGGCTTGCTCAGACTGCGTTTGGTCAATGCTTCGGCGGCCCGTTTTTATCGCCTCAGTTTAGAAGACCATCCGCTTTATCTAATCGCAACGGATGGCGGTGCCCTAGCCGAGCCGGTGGAGCTGGATGAACTCTTGCTGACCCCTGGGGAACGGGCGGAGGTCTTGGTCAGGGCCGACCGAGAACCGGGGCAGTATCGGTTGCTGAATTTGCCCTATGAGCGCGGCAGCATGGGCATGATGGGGGGCGGCATGGGCCGAGGCGGTGGCATGGGTGGTGGCATGGGTGGTGGCATGGGTGGCGGTGGTATGGGCCGAGGCGGGGGCATGAGCCAGTCACAATCGGCAGATCCCCAGATCCTGGCCACTGTCACCTATTCCGATCAGCCGACATCGACGCCGTTGCCCCAGCAGTTGGTGCCGATTACGGCCTTGCCGGAGCCGGAGCAAACCCGGCAGTTTCGGCTGCACCACGGCATGAAACCGGGCCAGGGCATGGTGTTTTTGATTAATGACCGCCCCTATGGACACGACCGGGTGGACACGACGGTTCGCTTAAATACGGTGGAAGAATGGGAACTGAGCAATCCTGATCCAATGGATCACCCGTTTCACGTTCATACCAATCCGTTTCAGGTAGTGCAGCAGAACGGCAAGCCAGCGCCCTATCTGGCCTGGAAGGACACGGTGCTGGTGCCTGCTGGGGAAACGGTGCGGATTCGGACGCGCTTTGATGATTTTGCCGGGAAGTCGCTCTACCACTGCCACATCCTGGATCACGAAGATTTGGGGATGGCGGGCATCCTGGAGATTACAGCTTAGAAGACATGGGAGATGAGAAGAGAGCGACTGAGCTGATTAACTGCCTGACAAAAGTTTGCTTTGAGCCGCTAAAAGCCTTGCCTGACAAAATTCATAGCTGATTTTGTCAAGAGATTATATTGGTGTCACCTGAAATCCTTGTTAGCCAAGGGATTCAGGTCTATTTTGTCAGTCGAGCAGCGTCTTAACTCGCTTGGGTCTTGCAGCGAGATGAGACTAGCGAGAAGGGGGCGCTTCGAGGCTTGGCTGAAATACTCAGCACTCTATTGATAACTGGCTCAATATAGTCTATCTTTTCTTTCTTGCTTGGCTTATGATACAAAAGCGGCTAAGCAAGATAATGAAC
>PXDR01000550.1 GCA_003566335.1 Cyanobacteria bacterium T3Sed10_344R1 | reverse complement strand
TTCGGGAGCGAATCGTGATGACCGGTGCGCTGATGCGCTGACGATTCCAGGCATCTTCTAGGGCATCAATGGCATTGCTGATGATGTTCATAAACACCTGATTGAGCTGTCCGGCGTAGCATTCCACCTGGGGCAGGTCGCCAAACTGTCGCTGCACCACAATCTCAGGCCGATCGTGCTGAGCCTTAATCCGGTTGTGCAAAATCATGAGGGTGCTGTCGATGCCCTCATGGATATCGACCGATTTCATATCCGCCTCATCCATGCGCGAGAACACCCGCAAGGACGACACAATCGCCCGGATTCGCTCTGTGCCCACCTTCATGGACGCTAGCAGCTTGGGTAAATCCTCAGCCACAAACTCCAAATCTAGGTCTTCCCGAGCTTGCTCAATCGCATCACCGGGGCTGGGGAACTGGGCTTGATAAAGCTGCACCATTTCCAGCAGACTATCGGCATAGGTTTGGGCGTGGTTCAGGTTGCCAAAGATAAAGTTAACCGGGTTGTTGATTTCGTGGGCGACCCCCGCCACTAGTTGGCCTAGGCTGGACATCTTTTCTGCCTGAATCATCTTCACCTGGGTTTGCTGGAGTTCTTGCAGGGTTTGCTCTAGCTCCTGGCTCTTTTGTCGGCTCTGGTTGTAGAGAACTGCTTGCTCAATTGCGATCGCAAGCTGATCTCCTACCGCTGTGAGCAGTTCAACCTCGCTATCACTCCAGGCATGTTCAGACTGACTCGTGCAAATGATGATGCCAATCTGGTCAGTCTGGGCCTGGGTTCGGATCAACACTAGCAGTTCTGACTGCACCTGAATTTGCTGCAAAAAGGCTCGGTGAACTGGCTCCTCATAGTGCTCCGCCTGATCAACTTTCAGGAGTCCTGTACTTAATAAGGGTTGGTCTATTGGCCCCACCACAGTCATTGGAAAATGGCCGATGGAACTGGCGAGATGAGGCATTCGGGCTTCTTGAACGATGTCCCAAACTGGGGTGTCAAGCTCAGGGAGGTACCAAGCAAAGGCACAGTAGTCGAGTTGCAACCGTTGCTGAATCGCCGTGAGCGTATTTTCAATAACCGTTTCCAGGTTCAGGGAATTACGAATTTGGTTAGTGACTTGGTTGAGCAATGCCTGGCGGTCGGCATAGGCTCGAAGCTGAATTTCCGACTGCTTGCGGCTGGTGATGTCTCGCATCACCACCACAGCCCCCTGCTTTTCTCCGGCTTCGTTAAAGAAGGCTTGACCGCTGGCTAGCAGACTGCGAGGGGTGCCCTGTTTTGGGGCGATCACCAGTTCAGCATTGCGGACTTGCTCGCCATTGAAGGCGCGGAAGAGGGGAATGTCGGCCACCTCCATCCGGGTTTGACCATCACCGTGGTAGAGGTCAAAGCGGCTGGCCCATTGGTCGGGGGGCAGTTGGGCTTCGCTAATGCCGTGGAATTCTCGGGTGGCGCGGTTGAACAAGGTCAACATGCCGTTGCGATCGCAAGCCACAATGCCATCAGCCAAGTTATCTAGCAAAGCCTTCAGGAAGCTTTGCTCTTGCTCTAAACGGTGCTGGGCTTGTTTGCGATCGCTGATGTCTAGGGTGTAGAGAATCATCCCCACGGGCCGGTCAGCTTCATCCCGCTCTAGGGATAGGGACAGCAGCACATCAAACTCTCGCCCCGTGCGATCGCAGTTGCGGGTTTCAGTTTCTAGCTGGCCTTGGCGCTGTAATGGCGCAATAATTTCCTGGGCAAGATAATCATGCAGATTCTCGGGATAGAGCAGACTAATCGACTGGCCCATCGCTTCTGTGGTCGTGTAGCCATAGAGATCCGTGGCCCCCTGGCTCCAGCTGGTGATTCGGCCCACTAAATCCGTTGAGACAATGCTGCCTTTCACCTGCTCTAGCAATTGGGCCTGCTTGCGCAAAGCCACCGCCGTGATCTTTTGCTCCGTCACATCCCGAGCATTGGCGTAGATCAGCCCCCGTTCTGTATTGGGGTAAGACGTCCAGGCCAGCCAGCGATAGGAGCCATCCCGACAGCGGTAACGGTTTTCAAAGGCGACCACTTCGCCGCCGTCAGCCAGTTTAGTCGCCGCTGCAATGGTTGGGGCTTCATCCTCCGGATGGACAAAGCTCAAGAAAGGAGCCGCCTTCAGCTCTGCGTCGCTGTAGCCCAGCACCTTAGAAAACACAGGATTCAGCCGCTTGAAATACCCATCAAACCCGGCGATAGCCAGCATATCCGCCGCCAGGTTGAAAAACTCGTTGATGTCTGCCGTGCGCTGTTCCACCTCAGCCTCTATCTGGGCTTCTAGGGCGGTATTGGCGTCAAGCAGGGTCTGCTCAGCCTGTTTCTGCTTGGTGATCACCTCCGTCACCATGACAATGCCGCCAATTTCACCATCGGGCTGATGCCAAGGATGCACATCCCACTTCAGCCAATCAACCGTCCCATCGGCTCGGGGAAACGGGGCTTCCGCCCGCTGTTCACTTGCCCCCTGCAAGCAGCGCTGGTGAATCGCCTGCCAGTCCGCCCCAATTTCTGGAAAAACCTCATAGTGGCTGCGACCCATAATATTTTGTTCACCTAGGCCATAGTCCGCCATCCAGTTGCGGTTAGCCATGACGTAGCGCATCTGCCGATCAAAAAATGCGATCGCACTAGGAGAATGCTCCATCCAGAGCTGCAACACATCGGCTGAACAGCTAGAGGATGCCGCAGTAAGCGTAGAGGAAGTAACCATGGCGACGTCAAAAAACTGGGTATATGAACTGGGCACATGAGGAGAGGCGGCATTAAACGCTCGCTGGCTCTATGGTTCCCATAGAGTTGCTCTCAGTTGGCGCGTCAATTAAGAAGAAAGATTACTTGTCCCATAGCGGGATGAGATGAAGCATGGATGGAATGCACGAGATCGGGCGTCGAACCGTGTCTCTAGCACTCATATCGCGAGTTAAGTTGCTCAAACTTAGCCCAGCTAACTCGTTGGGGCAAACATAGCTTAATAATTCAACAGCCTAATAACTCAAAACTAAGTTGGCCCAGGGTTTGCAGCGCTTGCTCGACCAATGGCGACCAAACCACCGCAGTATTGAGCCGTAAGCAGTTCCGGTAGTCTTGGCCCGACGCAGAGAACATAATGCCGGGTGCGATCGCAATTTGATGGTTCAAGGCCGTATGGTAAAGCTGCATGGCCTCAAAGCGCTGCGGCAACTCTAGCCACAGCACATGGCCCCCCGTCGGGCGAGTCACGCAGGTCTCTGGCGGGAAATAGGCTTGAATTGCCTGGGCCATGCGCTGGGTTTGGGCCTGGTAGCTGCGGCGCAACTGACGCAAATGGCGGTCATAGCCACCGTTGGCTAAAAACGCGGCCACCGTCAGCTGTCCTCCCACCGCCGTATTTTGGTTGAGAATCGACTTCATCCGCGAGACCTGGGGATGATAGCGACCTCCAGCACACCAGCCAATCCGCAGTCCGGGGGACAGGGTTTTGCTAACCGAGGCACAGTACAGCACCCGCGCTTCGGTATCAAAGGCTTTGATCGCTTTAGGGCGCGCCCCTTCAAAGTACAAATCGCCGTAGATATCGTCTTCAATCAGCGGCACCTCGTACCGGTTGAGCAACGCGACTAAGCGCTGCTTTTGGTCATCGCCCATGCAGCTCCCTAGGGGATTGCTGAAGTTAGACACCAGTAGGCAAACGGTGACCGACTGGGTTTGCAGCGCCGCTTCTAAATGGGCCAGACTGATGCCGTTCTGAGGATGGGTGGGCAGGGCAAGAGCCTTGAGCCCTAGGGACTTGAGGGCTTCTAGCACCGCGAAGTAGGTGGGGGATTCCACCGCGACGGTATCCCCAGGCTGGGTGAGAGCTTGCAGGCAAAGATAGAGCGCTTCGTTGGTGCCGTTGGTAATCACCATCTGGTCAGGGGCGACAGAACACCCGGCATCCAGCATCCGTTTGGCAAATTCGGTGCGCAGTTCCGGGCAGCCCAGGGGCGTGCCGTAGGAGTGAGCCCGATGGGGATTTTCTCGCAGCACTCGCCCCATCAGGCGGTTGAGCTGGGCCAGGGGCAAGAGTTCTAGAGCAGGCAGGGCAGCCCCCAACTGCACTAAGTCGGGGTTCCGCATGGCCGCAATCACCTGAAAGGCCAGAGAAATGTCGATGTTGCAAGCTTGGCGCGGCGG
>PXDR01000358.1 GCA_003566335.1 Cyanobacteria bacterium T3Sed10_344R1 | reverse complement strand
GGCAGTTGCTGCCCCGGTTCTACCAACTCTGCCCCAGGGACATCGACCTCCTCTAACGGTTCAAAGGGCTGGACAATCACCCACTCTAGGGCCGACATCGGGGCCGAAAGCTGCACCACCGCCTCTGGGGCTGGGCTCGCGGATAGGTCAATCGACTCAATCCTGCCAATGGGCACATCGGCAGGAAATAAGCGGCTGTAAGAGGAGGTCGTGACCACATCTCCAGCATTGACATCCGGCAACCGGTCAAAGAACTCCATCACCACGCGGTTACCCGACTGGCCGCGAATGTAGCCCATAGATCGACTGCGGCTGATTTTCACCCCGACCCGACTGGTGGGGTCACTCACCAGCAGCACCCGGCTGGTGTTGGGGGTGACTGCCGTGACACGCCCCACCAGACCGCCGACGCCAACCACCACATGACCGACCTGAATGCCGTCACGGCTGCCTCGACCCAGCACAATTTGATGCCACCACTGATCGGCACTACGGCCAATGACCGCTGCTGTGATCGCATTCTCCGGCTGCGTTTCGGCGTAGTTTAGGGTCTGGCGCAGCTCTCGATTTTGGTTTTCGAGTTCTATCAACCGTTGCTGGAGTTCAAGCACATAGGCGTTCTCCACCCGTTCTGCCTGAGTCAGCCCAGGCTGTAACGGTCGAGTGACCCATTGATAGGCTTCGTACACCACAACGCCCTGGGTCTCTCGCATCGCCCAGGCAGCGCCCAGGGTAATGGCGATTAGCCCCACTTTGATTGCGTATCGATCCCACCAGCGGCGTAGGGCAAACATAAAATAACGCCTATCAGTCTGCAAGATGGCCTAGAGGCCAGGATATAAGGAGCGTTACAGCCCCCGAGAGCGACCGCTAAACACCCGCTCTAGCTGGGTGAAGTTCTCTAGCACCCGTCCAGTCCCCAGCACTACACAGCTTAAGGGATCAGCCGCAACATGGACTAAAATGCCGGTTTCGTGGCTGATTAGGGTGTCTAGCCCCTGAAGCAATGCGCCACCGCCAGCCAGCATGATGCCCCGATCGATAATATCGGCAGCGAGTTCGGGTGGGGTGCGCTCTAGGGTGCGCTTGACGGCTTCGACAATCACCGACAAGGGTTCAGACATGCTTTCCCGGACTTCGGCACTCTTAATCGTGACGGTGCGCGGTAGGCCAGACAGCAGGTGCAGACCCCGCACATCCATCATGATTTCCCCATCTTCCATGGTGGGGTAGGCCGATCCGACCTTAATTTTGATTTCTTCGGCAGTCCGTTCTCCGATCACCAGGTTGTGGACTTTTTTCATGTACTGGGAGATGGAATCGCTCAGCTCATCTCCGGCGACGCGCACTGATTCGCTGAGCACGGTGCCCTGCAAACTCAGCACCGCCACCTCAGTGGTGCCCCCACCGATGTCGATAATCATGTTGCCAGTGGGTTCTTCCACCGGTAGCCCAGCCCCGATCGCAGCTGCTACGGGCTCATCAATTAGATAAACCGTGCGGGCACCAGCCTGCTCGGCGGCATCCATCACAGCCCGACGCTCAACCCCGGTGACGCCACTGGGAATGCCAATGACAATGCGGGGGGACACCAGGGTGCGACCCTCATGAACCTGCTGGATAAAGTGCTTGAGCATCAACTCAGCGGTGTCGAAGTCGGCAATGACGCCATCCCGAAGGGGACGCAGTGCCACAACGTTACCGGGGGTGCGGCCCAGCATTTTCTTGGCCTCTCTGCCAACGGCAAGGGGCTTCTTCTCGTTCTGATCCATCGCCACGACGGATGGCTCTTGGAGCACAACCCCTTTGCCGGAGACGTAAACCAGAGTATTGGCGGTACCCAAGTCGATACCCATATCGCGGGAGAAACGATCGAAAATACCCACTGGCTTAATTTGCCCCTCAAGTGAACGTTGCGTAAAACACGGCAACTAGACGATGTGGATTCTATTACGTTTCTTATCTCACCGTCTAGTCGAAGCCCAGCCAGGGCAGGTTGAGAAAGGTTGGTAGAGTCAGGCTTTGCGACTTTAGTAAAAGCCGTGATTAAAGTCTGATTTCTAGCCGTGCTTAGTCGAAACCTAGCCAAAACTGCCAATGTTGCGAGCTTGTCGCAGTGTAGCGTGGTTAACGCGCAACCATGCTAGGGGAAATCCGCCTAAGTAGACCAATTGTTTTGATCTACGAGTTGGATTGATCCAGTTGGATTGATTTACCAGTTGGGTCAGTTGGGTTGATCTACGGCGTTGACTTCATCAAGCTGGCATTTGGCAGGATTATGTGCGGCATAGTCTACTCCGCATAGTTTTCAGCATATTTTGAGGATTGTGATTTTGCCGGACGTGATCTAGACGTGAATCTGGCAGAACGTGGCCTAGGACTAGGCTTCAGTGCTCTGTTTCCTTTGTTTCTGAGCGGAGGGGGCAACCTCCGGCAAATTTGCCCGACTTTCTCTCAAATTTCTGCGATTTCTGAAATTATTTAATCTCTCGCTTGATTTGCAGCCTGATTTGGCAGTGGCGGGCTAGATCAGCAGGTTAGGATGGGGGGCAGCTTGTGCCCCGCCAGCTCTTGGACTATGACTGGGGGGAGGTCGTGAATTCGGTAGTTTAGTCGGTAGCAGGTAGCCCTATGAGTTTGAATGTCGTCACCTTAGTGGGTCGGGCTGGACGCGACCCAGAAGTGAAGTATTTTGAGTCTGGCAATGTGGTGTGCAACCTCACCCTGGCGGTCGATCGCCGCAGCCGCAATAGTGACGAGCCGGACTGGTTTGCCCTGGAGATATGGGGGCGCACGGCGGAGATTGCCGCAAACTATGTCAAGAAAGGCAGCTTGATTGGCATCACCGGGACGCTTAAGTTTGACTACTGGCAGGATCGCTCGACGGGGGTTGCTCGCTCTAAGCCGGTTATCCGGGTTGATCGGCTGGATCTACTGGGGTCGAAGCGGGATAATGCGGCCCCGATGAATGACTATGCCGAGAATGAATTCTAGATCCCGGTCTAGATCCCAGCTCTGAACCAGGCGGCCCGATTAGCACGGCTAGATTAGATCGGCACGGCTAGATCCGGGCAGCTATCAGTGATGCCTAGAGGGCCGGTGCTTGAGCTGGCCCCAGGTATTTAGAGAGATAGGGCGAAAACACTTCGTAAATTAGGGTCAGGGGCTTGCCATTGTGCCAGAACAGGTAGTAGCGGCCCCACAGTGGCCCCGCCTGCCCAAACGCGGCTTCTAAGGGGGGGCAGTGGCCGTAGTGAATGCCTTGGATGTCGCGGTAGAGCTCTGTGCGCAGGCGGGCCAGGTTGGCCCAAATCGGCAGGGAGCGGTTTTGCAGGTACTCATCGACGTGGCTGGCTTCCCACCAGGAGGTGGCATAGGCGAGGCGCTGGCCGGACGCTGTTCGTAGCCAGACCTGTCGCCGTAGCCGGGGGCCGGGCACCATCTGAATGGGGGCGGGGGCTCCGTCTAGGTCATTGCCGACCAGGGACATGTCGATCACGTCTACTTCGGTGCGATCGCGGGTCAAGAGTTGCAAATGCCGGGTGGGGGAACCATCTCCCAGCAGCAGAATTTGCCAGGCGGGGGAAAGCTGTTCATGGGGTAAGCCCCGCTGCACGGTGGTTTCGCCGCCTTGCCAAAGCAGGTCTAGGGCGTACCAGGCAGGCGCTGCGATCGCATCAGAAGTCGGCTTAAAGGCTGAAGTCAAAACACTTCACAAAAGTACATCGTTTGTACTTCCATGATAAACGGTTGTTTGGGAAGGGGGAGGGCTGTTGGCTGTTGGCTATTAGCTGTTGGTGTTTAAGCTAAAAGGCTGACGGTCGAGCGACCGTCAGCCTTTTAGCTTGAATATTGAATACAGACTTAATGCGGATGGCGAGACTCGAACTCGCACAGCAAAGCCACACGCCCCTCAAGCGTGCGTGTCTACCAATTCCACCACATCCGCGTAGAGAGTTGTCATTTCAGGGGTGAATCCGTGAAACAAAACCATCGGCTTATGACTATAGCTCATAACGGTGACAGGCGGAAATAGCGGCAGGCGGAAATTGGGGAGAATTGCGATCGCACCCAATGCTTTCTGCCAAAATCCTGGCGATGACTGCTTGATGGCGACAACTAAGGGCTCCACCCCTGCGTGATAGGATCAGCTACCGTCGTATGATGCAAATCATCG
>PXDR01000251.1 GCA_003566335.1 Cyanobacteria bacterium T3Sed10_344R1 | reverse complement strand
CTCCGGCAAATAGCCGTTGCGCACGACGACTTGCCGACCTTGCTCATCCCGACGGTCTCGATATTGCTCTAGAAATGCCGCCAATTCTGCCTCTACAGCTTCAGCAATCAGCTGACGGGCTCCGCGACGAATCAGATCGCTGAGGGCATCACTGAACGTCTCCGTTGGCTCACTCGCAGGCAGTGCCATAAGATTGTCGTCATTCATGGTGTATTCCTTAGCTGGTTACGTTGTTTCATCCAGCAGGATACGCCTTTCCTTCTTCCCCCTCCATACACCAGAAATAAACATAACTCCGAGCCCTCGTGGTGGGCTGAACCGGCATAGAAACCGACAACTTCCCCAACCGCCGCGATACCGTACTGTGCTCAGGCACAGGTAAGTAGGTTGACTCAAACTCTCTTGAGGACAAGTTGGCTAGCCAAATAAGTCAAAGCCTTGCAGGACGGTGCGTTACGGCTTCGCCTAACAGCACCCTACGACACGGTTTATCTATGTCCACCTACTTAACTGAATGCCCATCAGATGAAACAGCGATTCGACAAAGCCTTGGGCTTGACGACCGGCCAGATGGAAGAGGCTTTTGAGGGTCGCCACCGTTGCAATCGCCTGGTCACTGTAAGTCTGGGAGGCCCCTCGCCGCCCCGTGGGTGTTGTCACCAACCACTGCTTGAGGGCATCCTCGCTCAACCAAACGGTGAGGCTTCCGCGCTGCTTTAGACCAGCGTTATACTCAGACCAGTTACGGATTCGGTACTGCATTGGCGTTAGGTTTTGGGTGGTACTTAAACCTTAGGCCATTACCCAGTCCGTAACAC
Source organism: Cyanobacteria bacterium T3Sed10_344R1 (assembly GCA_003566335.1). Lineage (GTDB taxonomy): Bacteria > Cyanobacteriota > Cyanobacteriia > Phormidesmidales > Phormidesmidaceae > PXDR01. Next base: position 3,368 of record PXDR01000251.1, on the reverse strand, counting down.
CCTATTCATGCAACAATGCCGTACTGGTGTTCCTCCGCATACATTGCCGGATCTGCCGTTAGACCAACCGCCGCCAACCTGAATGCCGACGGCGGTGCTGATGACTGGATCTAAGCCCCTGGCTTACTGGGCCGTGATGTCATAACCAAGCTGTGTGGCAATATCGAGGAAAGGGCCAATGTTACCGATACCCCACTGGTTGCAGACGGCAACAGTCTGATTGTCGCCTGTCCGTAAGACCTGGCGTTCATCCAGGAAATAGCGCTTTTTGCCCTTCTCTAAAGCTTTCTCAATCGGAGCCACTGCACCAAAAGAGCTGTGGAGAAAATCTGGAAACACCTGCTTCAGCGCATCCAAAGTTATCTGGGGATGCTCCTGAACGTACTGAGTGACGACGGCCAGAACCAGATTGCGCTTGTTGTACACCTGGCCCTGAAACTCATACTGGGTGTTATCTCGACTAGAACGAGCAGCAGCTCTTTGGGCCTCTGCCTGCTCCCGAATCCTCACCTGGTATTCCTGTGCCTCCGGCAGAGGAATAATCTGCTCAATGTCTAGCAGCAGCTCATCCCCTAGCTTGTAGGGCTGAAGGCGGACACAGCGAATATCTAGATCTCGCTCATTCAGCCACATGACCGCCGTGGTCAACTCCTTTGAGAAGTTCGCCGAAGCCAGCACGATTCTGACATCCGTCGGAAACTGCTCTGTCTGCGGATCGCTCCACCCTAAAAAGCCAAGGATTTCTTCTTCAGCCTCTTTCTCAATGCCCCGCTTATCGAGATATTGCTGGTGAATCTCGATGGCTCGTTTGAAAGTCAGCGTAGAAACCATCGCGGCATAGCGCAGAGACTGTAGCTCCATGTGAGCCCCGGTTTCATCGCGCTTGAGTTCAATCACCACTAGGTTGGCCTGCTTGTCGATCCCCAGTAGGTCGATCCGCCGGGCTCCCTCAGTCCAACCGGAGAATTCTTCCGAGAGCACCATCGTATCGGGCGAAATAACATTGATGTTGTCCCTGAGGGCAGCTTGCAAGTCGGTGCGCTCCTGAATACCTTCGGCACTAAATTGAGTGCTGGCGATCGCATTGATTTGTCTGTCTTTAAGGGTGAAGAGCACGATGGGTTCTAAGAACTAGGGGGGCTAAATCGGCGTAAGCTGCTCTCTCAGCGACGGTTGAATTCGACCTGACCGACATGGGCGAAGTTGCCATACTGTTCATCGCCGCTGAATAGACTGACCTCATAGGTGCCCGAGGTGGGCAGCGCACAAGTAATCTGCGGGCCTTGGGTAGCGCCCTCAGTACAGCGTTCAGATTGAGTCGAGCCCTTGCGAGCATAGCTGGAAAGCAGCCAGCGCCCGTTGGGATTCTGGAGCTGGATCACGGCGGCTTGCTCAGTGTCAGTTTGCGATCGCATGGGCGCAACCAACTGCATCCCCTCAGCAAAGAACCGGGCTCGCATCATCGGCTGGCGCAAAAACTCACCCCGGGTGATGGGCTGCGACCTCAGCTGAAAGCTTTCGTCTTTAGGGAAATGAGTAATCCCCATCACCTCCGGCGGCGGGAAAAGGTAATCGGTTCTGTAGGCTTTGGTAAAGCCAGAAGCGCGATCCACCGAGCCGCTGTTCCAGGTGGCGTCAATTAGATACCATTGCCCGTTGATCTTCGCGGCATTCCAGGCATGGCCCTGCCCCTCCAAGTCACTGGTTGAACTCCGGGAATCCCCAGTCACATAGACAATTTCTTCGCCAATGGCTTGGCCCAGGGCTTCAAGCAGTTTGGCGTAGCCCGCACAGACCGCCACCCGACGCTGAAAGACGGTTTCAGCATCCTGAGGGGGATAAATCCCGGCAAAGTAGTTGGGCGCATCATAGGCAATGCGATCGGCCACATAGTCATGCAGCGCCTTGACCCGCAACATCGGGTCTTTTTCCTGGCTAGCAATGTACTGAGCCACCGAATCAATACTGGTTTCAGCGCTAGCGGGCAGATTGATCACAGCCGGGTGCAGCCCCACCCCCGTCCAAGGCCAACCGCTGTCCTGGGGCATTTGGCCTGCGGGTCTATTTTGCGGTGTCGGTTGGGGGCTGTTTTGAGCCGTATCGGCGTATTGGTCAAAAGGATTATCGTGAAATCTCAGATAAAGCCCTTCAAGCCTACTAGCGGCGGTGAATAAGCCACTGCGGGCCAGCTCCACTTGCGGCCCCTGCATTCCATCTAGGAACCAGTCGCCTCGGGTGGATAGGGCTAGGAACGAGGTCTGGGGCCGTAGTGCTAGCAGCAGGCCGAGAAAGACCAAGTTGAGCGTTAGGGTGCGCAGGGTGATGCGATCGCCCAAAGTTAAGGTGCCAGCCCCCTTCCCCTTTTTTCGCCCCCGCATGTCCCATAAGACCGGAAGCATCGGAAACAGCAAGATCCCTGAAAAGACTGTCAGGAGTTTAGGCCCATTGATGTAGGCGACCAGTGAAGAGGCCAGCCATACGCCAAGTACTGGGAATAAGAAGACTGCCGAATAAAACAGCACTCTGATGACGAATGAGGGCAGCTTCAGGACGATAAAGCGCATGACATCGCGAAGGAAGAACAAGCAAAACGGGCCAACTCTTGTAGGCTTCCCGCTTTCGAGGATGTTCTACAGAAATTTCCTTAGAATCTTTTGAGCCTGGATTTCCCCTAACCTCGCCTCCCCTGTTCAAAAGCCACAGTCCAAAGACCGGGGCCGTGCGTGACTATGGAACTGACCAGCGCCACTGAGAACAGCAAAGACGACTTACCCAGCTAAGGAGGACTAGCGGCGATCCCGCTGGGTGTCGGCCTCCCCTTCCGACAGCTCACTCACCACCGCATCCAGCTCCATTTCTAGCTGCTCGATAGTAGGCAGGCTGGGTTTAAGTTGGTCTGGCAGGCTGTGGGTGGTAACGGCAATCGGCGTGCTGAGGTTGCGCAGGGCGTATTCCGCGATGGTCTTGTCCTTTGATTTACACAGCACGATGCCGATGGTGGGCTGGTCATCAGGGTGGCGCAGCAAGTCATCTACCGCTGCAACGTAGAAGTTCATTTTGCCGGTGTACTCAGGCCGAAATTCCGTCACCTTCAGGTCAATGACCACATAGCACCGCAGCTTGACATGGTAGAACAGCATGTCCATGAAGTACTCATTGCCAGAGACCTCCAAGCGATACTGACTACCGACGAAAGCAAACCCAACCCCCAGCTCCAGCAGAAAATCTCTGATTCTTTCGACCAGCGCTTTTTCCAGCTCGCGCTCTTGGGTGGCGGATGTCAGATTGAGAAAGTCAAAGTTGTAGGGGTCTTTGATCAGTTGTTGGGCGAGATCGGACTGTTCTGGCGGTAGAGTGCGCTCAAAATT
>PXDR01000598.1 GCA_003566335.1 Cyanobacteria bacterium T3Sed10_344R1 | reverse complement strand
AGATCCCTTATTCGACCAGTTTGAAACCGGGCAGATTTCGGCAGATACCTTTCGGGCCGGACTGCGACAAATCCTGGGGGTCGATTGCCCGGATGACGCCCTAGACGCAGCCTGGAACGCCATGCTGCTGGATATTCCGAAAGAGCGTCTTGATCTGCTACAGCGGCTGAAGTCCCAATACCGAACGTTTCTCTGCTCCAACACCAACGAGATTCACAAAACCTGCTTTGATTCCATCGTTCAGCAGCACTATCAGCAGTATTACGGCCAGCCCTCAGGCCGCCTGGAAGACCTGTTTGAAGCGACCTACTACTCTCACCTAATGGGCGATCGCAAACCCCATCCCAGCATTTTCCGCACCCTGATCACCCGCCACAACCTCGACCCAGCCCACACCCTGTTCTTAGAAGACACGCCCCAGCATCTGGCTGGCGCTCAGTCGGTCGGGCTGAGAACCTGCCAAATCACCTCCACCCGCCATCTGTTGACCCTGGGGCTATGACGTCGGCAGGAGTCCCTGAGGTCTGGCTCGTCTGTTATGCCGGTCTATCCGAGACTTCTAACCTTTGTGCCTTGCACCACTCGGCATAAATTTCCACCCCATTGGCCCTCACCCTAAATCCCTCTCCCAGGAAGGGAGAGGGACTTTGAATCCGGCTCCCCTTCTCCCGTTCTGGGAGAAGGGGCTGGGGGATGAGGGTCTACAGGTGGCAAGACCTCGCAGAGTACTAGCTCTAAGACTGCACCAGCCCGTGATCAAACGAATGGCAGAACGTATCGCCGCCGGTTTTAATCACAAACAGGGCCACTGGGGCGACGAGCAGGGGCGGACAGGTGGTGCCGTCCGTCAGCAGATGGGCAAGGGCGCTGAGATTATCGGCCTCTAGGTCGGCCCGTAACGCTGGGTTGCAAAGGATGTGGCGAAACCGCTTGGCGTAGCCCTCTAGCCAGCGGTCGTTGGTGTCGGGTTCTTGGCCCGACCGCAGGGCCAGGGTAATGGCGGCATCTTCGAGGTCGCCATCGCAGTCGGTGAGGGTGTCTAGGGCTGCGATCGCATCGGGATAATCCGCCAACTGGAGACGGTAGCGAGCAATTTCATCGGCGGAGAGAGTCAGCATGGCACTGTTTTGGCGCGTCTGCCCAGAATAGCCTGGAACCACTGCTCAAAGCGATCCCCTAGGGCGGTGAGGGAATAGTCTTGCTCGGCTTGGCGGCGGCAGGCCCAGCGGTCGAGCTGATCAATTTTGCTGATGGCCTCAACTAAACCGCTGACACTGTCGGGTTCAACCAGCCAACCAGTTTCGCCCGGACGGATGATTTCGGTGGGGCCACCCCGGCGATAGGCAATCACCGGTACGCCACAGGCCAGGGCCTCAATCGCCACATTGCCAAACGCCTCAACCCAGCGGGGCGTCATCACCAAGGCCCGACACTGCCCCAACACCGCCTGCAGCTGATCCGTCCCTAAAAACCCCAGGTATTCAATCGGCGCGTTGGGGTACTGCTGCTGAATCTGCTGCCAGTAGGCCGGGTTCTCAATCTTGCCCATGATTTTCAGCGGACAGCCGGTGGTCTCTGCCGCTGCGATCGCATCTTCTAGCCCCTTCTCCGGCGAAATCCGGCCCATCCAGGCCAGGGCCGCCCCAGGCTCAGGGCAAAACCGATAGCGACTCAGGTCAATGGCGCTACCCAGCACCTCGCAGGCGGTACCGGGCAAAAACGTCTCGGCCTGGGTTTGGGTATAGACCCCAATCCGCCCCGGAAACTGATTGGCTACCGTTGCGATCGCCCGATCCATCGCAGTGGTCAGCGACCCCATGGTGACGAAATGAGCCACCGGCTGGTCAAAAAACGGCGTCAGATAAAAGGGCAGCCAGTCATAGGCAAAATTGACGATCAGGTCATACTGTTGCTGCTGTCGCCGGGCATAGTCCCACATGGCGGGCAGCACCCCATCCCCTGGCAGCAGCACCTCACAGTCCCGCTCCTGGGTGTGGGCCGTGGGCTGCAGCGTCCCCGCCACAGGCTGAATCGTCACCTGGGGACTGGTCACATCCGGGAGCTCAGACCCCATCGGAGCCAACACCGTCAGCCGCTGGCCGCGCTGCCCTAGCTCTTGGCAGAGATTGGTCAGGGTTAATTCCACCCCACCGCCCAAGCCCGAGCCCAGGGGGCCAACGGGGGTAGACAGCAGCAGCAGGTTCAAAGGTGAGGCCATAAACAGCAGCAATCGACGGTCACGTCGCAGTTAAGCGTTCTTCAAACATTCCAGCACCAGGGCCACCTGATGGTTCAGCAAGCGCATCAACGCCACCGTATGCTCCGCAATCGGCGTCGGCTCAGCCCACTGAATCGAAATCACGGCGGTGGGCTGCCCCCGGTAGGTAATCGGCGCAACGAGGTGGGCCTGTACCTGGTCGTAGAGGGCTCCGCCGCTGAGGGTGGAATCGCTGGTGGCGTCACTGGTGCGCTGCACGGACTGATCTGCGATCGCACCTTTAATCAGGGCATCATCCGCCAGGGCTTCGGCCTTGGCTTCCCCTGCCGTGCCCTGGGTCGGGGAAATGTTACCCTCCACCACTTGGGCGACCACACAGCCTTGAGCCCCCAGGGCCGTCAAAAACGCTGAGGCCAGCTGATCGAGGGCTTCCGTCACCGAGCTAGAACGGTCAGCCACTTCACCAATCGCCATCATCAGCGCCGCCTGCACCTGAGCCCGCAGCAAATCTTCCGACCGCTGCTTCAGCAGGTCATAGGTTTCCGCCGCACGCTGCACCACGCCTTTCAGCTCTTCAGGATCCCAAGGCTTCGTAATGTAGCGATAGACCTGACCGGCGTTGATCGCATCCACCAAGTCCTCAACGTCGGTAAAGCCGGTCAGAATAATCCGCACCGTATCCGGGAACTGGGGCACGGTTTTACTAAGAAACTCCGTCCCCTTCATCTCCGGCATCCGCTGGTCAGAGATGATCACCGCCACCTCACCTTCGCTGGACAGCAGTTCCAGGGCCGCAGCGCCGCAGTCAGCCCGCAGCACCTGAAACTCACGACGAAAGGTGCGATAGAGCAAATCTAGGTTGTCTGGTTCGTCATCGACCACCAGCATTCGAGGCTTTTTAGCGCGGTTGAGCGTTGCAGTCATGGGGCTTGTACTCACAGGTAACGGCTTAACGGCCCAGTCTTAAAGATTTCTTGAATCAGATTGCTTGAATCAGGGTTCAGCGGTGCTTAGCTCCCTAAAAATTCAACCCTAGAACTTCAAAAACCGGGGTGTTACATTCAGACCAGTTTTAGCTCACAACGGCCCTGGCTATCGAGCCAACTGGTTTCGACTCTCCATTCGGCTCTCCACAGTTTGCCCACAACCTGGGCAAAAATGACGGTCACTGTCGGTAACTTCGGGGCAAACCTAAGCTTATCTTTCTATTTCGCCAGGCAAGCTATTTCACCAGAACAAGCTCACCAGGACAGACTCTCCCAAGACCGTCTGCCCCAATGCCCCATCAAGCCTTAAGACATTGACAGCGCCAGACATTGACAGCGCCCTAAACCGCCAGGGCTGAGTCAGACTGACTGCTGCCTATGGCTCCGGAGTAAACCAGCCCCCGCCGGGTATCTAGGGTCAAAATCGTACCGTCTCGAATCGTGTCCGTGGCATTTTTCACCCCGACAATCACCGGCACCCCTAGCCGTAGGCCAATCACCGCCGCATGTCCGGTCAGGCTGTCATCTTCGGTAATGATTCCCCCGGCCCGCCGAATCGCATCGACAAAGTCCACGCTGGTGCGGGGCACCACCAAGATCTCGCCCGGATTGAAATTGCCTACTTCAATTCCGCTGTGGGCCACCCGCGCCCGACCGCTGACCGACAGTTCGCCGATGCCCACACCGCGCCCCAGCACCGCCGTGACCACCTCGACCTTAATCAAGTCCGTCGAACCCGACACCCCTTGCAGGGTCCCGGCAGTCATCACCACCAAATCACCATCCTGCAAAAACAGCTTCTCTTGGGCCACGTTCATCGCCGCTTGAAAGGTTTGGCCGGTGGAGGGCAAATCCAGCACCAGCAGAGGCCGCACCCCCCAGACCATTTGCAGTTGACGGGCCACATCCACATGGGGCGTAATCGCCAGAATCGGCGTCTTGGGTCGGAACTTGGACACATTTCGCGCGGTCGCCCCCGATTT
>PXDR01000562.1 GCA_003566335.1 Cyanobacteria bacterium T3Sed10_344R1 | reverse complement strand
CCCTTTGCCCTGACGGGGGCTCAACAGCGGGTGATTACCGATATTCTCAACGACCTTCAGCAGCCCACGCCGATGAACCGGCTGGTGCAGGGGGATGTGGGGTCAGGCAAAACCGTGGTGGCGGTGGTGGCGATTTTGGCGGCGATACAGGCGGGCTACCAGGGGGCGCTGATGGCCCCGACCGAAGTGCTGGCGGAGCAGCATTATCAAAAGCTGGTCACCTGGTTCAACCGCCTCAGCCTGCCGGTCGAGCTGTTGACCGGCTCGACTCGGGCCGCCAAGCGCCGTCAACTCCTGGCTCAGCTTGCGACCGGAGAACTGCCCCTGTTGGTCGGCACCCACGCCCTGATTGAAGATCCGGTGCAGTTTCAGCAGCTGGGACTCGTAGCGATTGATGAACAGCACCGGTTTGGCGTGGCCCAGCGGGCCAGACTGCAGCAAAAAGGCGACAATCCCCATGTGTTGACCCTGACGGCGACGCCGATTCCCCGCACGTTGGCCTTGACCCTGCACGGCGATCTCTCCGTCAGCCAAATTGACGAACTGCCGCCGGGGCGCAAGCCGATTCAAACCACCCTGCTTACCGGGCGCGATCGCAGCCATGCCTACGACCTGATCCGCCGAGAAATTGCCCAGGGGCGTCAGGTGTATGTGGTGCTGCCCCTAGTAGATGAGTCAGAAAAGCTCGATCTCAAATCTGCGATCGAAGAATATACCCGGCTCCAGGAAGAGGTGTTTCCCGAGTTTCAGGTGGGCTTACTCCACGGACGCCTGAGTTCAGCGGAGAAAGAAGCGGCTATTTCCCAGTTCCGCGCCCAGGAAACCCAGATTTTGGTGTCTACCACCGTGGTAGAGGTGGGGGTGGATATTCCCAATGCCTCGGTGATGTTGATTGAACATGCCGAGCGGTTCGGCCTGTCCCAACTGCACCAGTTGCGCGGTCGAGTGGGTCGAGGGGCAGACCAGTCGTTTTGCCTATTGATGAGCAGCAGCCGTAGCGAACCGGCCCTGCAGCGGCTGCGAGTGCTAGAGCAATCCCAGGACGGCTTCTTTATTTCAGAGATGGATTTGCGGTTTCGGGGGCCGGGGCAGGTGCTGGGCACGCGTCAGTCGGGGTTGCCAGACTTTGCCCTGGCCAGCTTGGTCAACGACCAAGATGTGCTGGAGCTAGCCCGCACCGCCGCCGAAAACGTGCTGGAGAAGGATCCCACCGTGGCGTCTTGGCCGCTGATGGCCGCCGAGCTAGAGCGACGCTACCTGAAGCTAATGGGCGGCATGATTTTGACTTAGGGCCGAGGGGGCCGATGAGGGCCGATGGGGGCAATGGCGAATCAGCCTCTAAATCCAAATGTCCTCTTACTAAATGTAGAGATTCGGCCCCGAAAACTATTAAAAAAACTATCGGTTTCTGAAAATTGATAACCAAATCCTAAAGTTTTCCGTGCTTATAAAGAAAATCTTTAGGATAAGAGAGCAGGTCAAGCACCTGCATTCGGGCGATTGCTTGAGTACAGAGCGGCCCCAAAGTAGTTTCCTTGGGCACCCTTTAGGTTTTTTCTGATGCAGCGACTGGCTAAGCACTGCTTTCTAAGCAATGTTGATCGTCTGTTATCACGACCCCAGTCTGTTATCGAGAGCGTTCATCGTTCTCTCTCGCCCACAGCCGGATCTCCTGGCTGATCCTATGGCCCATTTCTGGACTGTGAACTGAGTTAGGCGATTGATATCGGGAACTTGCAAAACTATGCCTGAAGTGGGATTAGACCCAAAGTTCCAAATGTTTTTAGATCGCTTATCGACATCAGTTCAGAATGCCTGGGAACGCTGTACTGAAGTAGCCCACAGTTTTCACTTTTTAACTTAGGTAAGACAATCATGGTCATTGATGAAGCTCAGGATACGATTCAGTCTCGTGAGTCGGCGGTTTGCTACTACCAAAACCAGAGCGATCGCATTCAGGTGACCCGCATCTCTGATATTCCGGGTTGGTATTTCGAGCGGGTGGTGTTTCCGGGGCAGCGACTGCTGTTTGAAGCGCCGGTTCAAGCCCATCTAGAGATCCACACCGGCAGCATGGCCAGCGCCGTCCAGGCTGACTGCATCCCTTGCCGCCAGCTGCGGGTACGGGAACGCTCAACCGTCGCTTAACTGCGGCTCAGTTGATCTAATCGAACTTGGCTTTTCTAGCGCCACTGCTGCAACCTGCGGCGGTGGCGTTAGTCTTTGTTGTTGAAGAAAGCCCTGATTCTTAGTCTTGACGATGCACTGGTTCCCGTCTAAATCCCAAAATCTAAGTCCCGAAGGTGAGCGCCTGCCCCCGGTGGCTGCCGTCGATTTTGCCGTGGTCAAAGACGATGTGGCCGCCGACGATGGTGACTACGGGCCAGCCGGTGAGCATCAAGCCCTCGAAAGGACTCCAGCGGCATTTGGTCTCTAGGTCACCCCGCTCGACTGGGCGGTAAGCGCTGAGGTCAACCAGCACTAGATCTGCGTCATAACCCGGTGCGATCGCACCCTTATTCGGAATTTCGTAGGCTTTGGCCACTGCCGTTGACATCCAGTTAGCGACCTGGGCGACGGTGCAGCGCCCTTGGGACGACTGGGTCAGCATTAGGGGGAGGGAGGTCTCCACCCCAGGCATCCCGGAGGGACAATCGGGGTAGGGTTTGGCTTTTTCTTCTAGGGTGTGGGGGGCGTGGTCGGTGGCGATGAAGTCAATCACGCCGTCTCGCAAGGCTTGCCACAGTACGTCGTTATCATGCTGCGATCGCAACGGTGGATTCATCTGGGCCAGACTGCCGATTTGGTAATAGGCATCGGTATTCAGCAGCAGGTGTTGGGGCGTCACTTCTGCCGTCACCCAGGTTGGCTTATCTTGACGCAACAACTCAGCCTCTTCAGCCGTGGACAGGTGCAGGATATGCAGCCGCCGCTGATATTTCTTTGACAAAGACAGGGCAAACTGGGTAGCCATCAGCGCTGCCTGGTTGTCCTGGATTTGGGAATGGACGGTGGGGTCGTCGCTGCCCGCAAACTGCTGACGGCGGGCCAAAATCCGGGACTGATTCTCAGCATGAACCGCAATCAGCCGGGTGCCGCTGGCAAAAATCGCCTCGGTGGCTGCCTGATCATCCACCAGCAGCGCCCCGTGGGCCGACCCCATAAAAAGCTTGATGCCGCAGGTGGGATTAGCCGTATTCAAGTCCGGCAGGTTCTCTGGCGTGGCCCCAATAAAAAAGCCGTAGTTGACTATGGATTTCTGGGCTGCGATCGCCAGCTTTTGATCCAGAAGTTCTTGAGTAACGGTGACGGGTAGGGTGTTAGGCATCTCCAGAAACGAAGTCACGCCGCCCTTGGCACAGGCCCGGCTTGCGGTGGAGAGATCTTCTTTGTGCTCTAATCCGGGCTCCCGGAAATGTACCTGGGGGGCAATCACCCCTGGCAGCAAGGTTAAGCCGTCAGCCTCAATCACCTGCTCATCAGGCACTGGGGACAAATCATCCCCAACCTCCGCAATTTTTCCGGCTTGAGTCCGCACTGAGGTCACCGCCATCTCACCCGAGGGCAACAGCACACGGGCACGGAGAATCCGCAAAGAAGCCGTCATAACACTAAAACCTGGCAGGACATAACACTAAAACCTGGCAGGATAAGGAGAGACGCCGCCGCAGCCATCCTACCCTGTGTTTCGGCTTCCCTGATGCAGGATCAGTCATCCCAGTGGGAGCTTGTGCCTGATACTTGTGCCTGATAAATGCAGCGTCACACAGGAGCCCCGCCCTTTGCCTAAAATTGATTATCATCAGTTACTTGAATCCCAGTCCGTGAATTCAAGCCTCTCAGCTGCTAAGGCTGCGGCTGCTAGGACTTCGCCTCTATTTCGTCGCCATAAGGATTTCATTTAGGATTTCACTGTGCCTGAAGACCCTCAACTGTCCACCGACCCAGCGGCTGAACCTGACGCCAAAGTAATTAAAGGCCGCAACGGCAAGCCCCCTTCCCAGCCGAATCCCTGGATAGAAGCGCTGCAGACGATTGGCCTCAGTGTCGTCTTGGCCTTGGGCATTCGGCAGTTTGTGGCAGAGGCGCGATACATCCCGTCTGGTTCTATGGAGCCGACGCTGTTGGTGCGCGACCGGCTGGTGGTCGAAAAGGTGTCCTACTACTTCAATGACCCGGTGCGGGGGG
>PXDR01000628.1 GCA_003566335.1 Cyanobacteria bacterium T3Sed10_344R1 | reverse complement strand
CTCGCCTGGGCACTAGTCTCATAACTACGCATTACCTGAATATTCTGAATGTACTTGAATCAGGGCACCTAAGAGGCTGTTTTAAAAGTACCTGTCGGGTATCCTCGAACACCCCATAGGCCGCTAATCTAAGTCAGAAACCCAGAGATTTTCCGAGTGATCGTGCTCTAGATGACTAGCAGACGCCCTTTTCAAACAGCCTCTAAGCGCGGTCGGCCCTCAACGTCCCAGAGACCCAGATCCCTTCAAGCACAACAGAGACCCAATTCAGCACCCCAGCTCAGCACCTCTTAACCAACTTGAGACTCAGTCATTTATGTTTTGGACTCAGCATGATAAAACCAAGACGCAATCTAAAACACAATTTTAAACACGCCCCCCTCCCGACCTATGCCTCGCCGCCGCCGTCCCGAACCAAGCGACAGTAATCTACTCAGCATCGAAGCCGTCGAGCGGTTGCTCAACCGCTCCCGCGCCTCCATCTATCGCTACGCCAACCTCAGCCCCGACGTCCTCAACCTGCCATTCCAGGCCGATCGGCTCAACCCCGAACTACGCACCAGCCGCGAAGATCCCCTCAGATTCCACCCCAACGAAGTTGCCCGCTTTGCCCGAGACATCCTGGGCATTCAGCAAGTCAGCATCGAAGTCGTCCAGCCCGAAGAAACCGTCACCCACGACCTCTTGCGCCAAATTTTGGCCGAACTCCAAGCCATTCGTCAGGTTTTAACCGATAAATAGACCGCCATAGCCCATAAGTTTTGATAAAACGCTGCGTCCCTTTCGGGCAGATACGCTATCGTACCGATTGCCTCAAACCCTCTCCCCTGGACGCATCTGCTATGAGCCTGCCCGTGATTTTAGAGTTGGCAATCGGTCTGGTATTCATTTACCTCACCCTCAGTCTGGTGGCCAGCGAACTGCAAGAAATCATCAGCCCCCTGCTGCAATGGCGGGCCGAACACCTCAAACATGCCATCGAGCAACTGTTGGCCGGGAGCGATCGCAAAAACATGGACACCGCCCGGAACTTTGCCGATCGCCTTTACAACAGTTCCGTCATCCAAAGCCTGAACCAAGAGGCTCAGGGCCGCCTAGCCCGAGGTCTCCGCGACATTATCCATAGTTTTGGCTCGGTTTATCGCGGCCTCAGCCGCAGCCGGAACGTCTTTGGCGATCGCACCAGTGGCCCCTCCTACATCCCCGCTGACGCCTTCGCCAACAGTCTGCTCGACCAACTCCAGCTCGACTACTTGGGGCAGATCCTGGTCGATTCCCGCCTGCGCCGTTTTATGGAAGACCGGCTGCATCAGCCCTTGATCCATATTTTAAATGACCTCAAAGTCAGTAGACCTAGCCCCACCACCAGCGCTCTACTGGACGCAGAGCTGAAGCAGTTTGAAGCCCAGCTCGGCCAAATTCTCGACGACTTCCAAACCCGCCGGGCCACCCTCAGCACCACCCTCGATCGGCTGCTGTTTCGGCTAGAAGAATTTAGCCAGCTCGCCCAAGCCGAACTGCCTGACGACCACCTCAGCCAAACCTTTGTGCGGCGGATTGACGCCCTGCGGCGCAACCTAGCCGCCACCGCCGACGAAAAAGCCATCCTGCTACAAAAAATCCAGCCCAACTTGACCGAACTTGTCGCCGTCCTCGATGGCACCAGCACCACCTATCGAGAGCTCGCTGCGATCGCAACCCAAACCAAAAGCGCCAGCCTGCAACAACTCCTCAAGCAGCTCCAGACAGACAGCCTGCCCCAAAGCCTGCGGGCCAACCTGCTATCCCTCGCCAACCACGCCCAGCAACAGGTCAGCCAAACCGCCGGAGCCAGCCTAGACCACCTAGAACATCAGATCGAAACCTGGTTTAACCAATCCATGGAGCGCGCCACCGGCGTCTACCGCCGCAACGCCAAAGGCGTCGGGCTGATTCTCGGCTTTGCGATCGCCATCCTCCTCAACGCCGACAGCTTTCACATCGCCAACCACCTACTCAACGACAGCACCCTACGGGGCGTCATCAGCAACAGCGCCCAACAGCTCACCCTCGACAGCCCCGACGACCTCACCACCATCACCGACAGCGTCAGCAGCGCCCTCGACCAAATCCCCATTCCCCTAGGCCGCAGTCAAACCATCCTGGCCCAACAAACCCAAGCCGAAGCCAACTGGAACCTGCCCATCCCCCGCCGCTGGCTCGGTTGGCTGATTACCGGATTTGCGATCGCAATGGGAGCCAACTTCTGGTTCAACGCCCTCCGCCGCCTGATCAACCTCCGCAGCACCGGCAACCCCCCCGACAAATCCAGCTAACAGCCAACAGCCAACAGCCAACAGCTAACAGCTAACAGCTAACCACACCACAAACACCGTCCCCCCATCCCCCTCAACCAACTCCGGCACCAACCCACTTGAGGCCGCCGGGCTAAAGCAGTAGATCTCGCCCCCCATGCCCTGCACCAACTGCCGGGCGATTGCCAGCCCCAGCCCCGTCCCCGGAATCGCTGTCGCCGCCTGCACCCCGCGATAGTGCCGCTCAAACACCCGCTCCAAATCCGCCGCCGGAATCCCCGGCCCATCATCCGCCACCATCACCCCTTGCCAGCCAGGTCGCGACAGCCCCGTCGCCACCCACACCCGACTGCCCCGAGGGGCATACTTCAACGCATTATCAATCAGGTTGCTCAGCACCTCTCGCAGCGCCCGCTCATCCGCCTGGACTGCCGACCCCGGCACCAAATCACTGCGCAGATCAATCCCCCGCTCCTGGGCCACCGCCGCCGCCGTTGCCACCAGCGGCCCTAGCACGGCAACCAAATCACAAGGGGTAAGCTGCAGCGTTCCCAACAGCCCCGCCGTCTCAGCCCCAGCCTTGCCAGCCAGACCCCCAGGCAACGCCAGCAGCCGGGCCTCAGCCCCAGGCTCGTCCCATTGGTCTCCCGCCGCCACCGTCTGGTCAAACTGCTGGAGCAATCCCTCTAGCCGCTCGCTTTCCCGCACAATGCCCGCCGCCGCCGACTGGTTCACATCCCCCGGCTGGATTCGCTTCAACAGCAGCTTGCCAAAGGTGCGCAACGCCGTCAGCGGATTGCGAAACTGGTGCAGCAAATCATGGAATGTCTCTGACTGCTGGGCCTGGTTCAACTGCTTACGCTGCCACTGCTGCTGCAGCCACTGGCCCCGTTGATCCATCACAAATGCGATCGCAAGGGTGTGGGCAATCTCTTCTAGCTGGGTGGTTTCTGGCAGTGACCAGGGCTGCTCCGCCCGCTCCGTGACCAGCACCCCCACCACAATTCCCTCATGCAGCAACGGCAGCACCGCCCGAGGCCGCTCCGACGTGGCCCAATCTGCCGCCGATTCCTCCACCGCCACCCGCCGCGACAGTCCCGCTGATGGCGACGGCTCTAGCGTCACCAACGGCTCTGGAGGCACCTCACCCCCATCTCCGGGCAGCAACCCGGCCTTGTTTTCTGGACTATCGATAGCCTCTGCATCACCTGCCGGTTCTTCAGCCACGTCAGAAAACTCCTCCCGCCAGAGTTCCGACTCCGCTGCTAAGAGTCCCTGGGGCAACGCCACCGGGCTCCCCCAATGCTCTGGATAGGCCGCTACCGGAATCAGCTTGGCCTCCGCCGATTCCAAAAGCTGCTCCCGCAAATACACCACGGTCGAAGCAGCGCCCAAACTGCGGGTAATCAGACCAATTTGCGACTGACAAAGGGCGACAAATTCACCACTCACGGGCATCAGCATGAACGACAGCGTTAGCCTCCAAACCTCAAACGACTGGCCTCACCTCTTTGGTCAACCCCAACCTTTGCCCTCAGATCAAAAACGGGATCAAGAACAGCAGCAGAAAATGGACGGGATGCCAAGATTAGCAGGCGCATCTAGGCGCACTAAGCATAAAACGGCGACTTAGTTTAAAGTTTTGTTTACATTTTCGCCCTTTTCTTATCAGCAAATCGGGCATATAAGTTCTTTATTTTAGCTGCAACCCTATCTGAGCGGTGGTTTTAGCCTTTGGCCCCAGTCTTAATTTGCCTTCTAAAGAGAAGTTGAATTTCTTAGATATTGCCGATATACTTTGCAGGGTTCATAAAATTTGTAACCACCACTACACCTAGTAAACCAGAGAGGAGGTAGCGGTTTGGCGAGAAGACGCAAACGCAAAAGTCGTCGTCGTTTAG
>PXDR01000153.1 GCA_003566335.1 Cyanobacteria bacterium T3Sed10_344R1 | reverse complement strand
GTTCTGATGCGATCGCATCAGAACCCGCCCCCGCTTGGGATGATTTAGAGGCTGCTGAGTCTAGCGGCGACCCCAGTCTAGATTTTGCCGACTTCTCCCTAGAGAGTGCCGAAAGTGGTGGGTTTGACGGGGGCGAATCCGCCTTTGAAGATCCCTTCGACAGTGCTCCCCCGGCCACCAGCGACACAGGGGGGGGCATCGACTTTGAAGATCCCTTCGCGATCGGTGAGGCTGGCGATAACCTCGCAGGGGATCCAGGCGCAAGCCCCATGGGCAGCCCGCCTAATTTTGCCGATCCCTTCACCAGTGATCTGGGCGAAGATCTGGGCGAAACCAGCCTGCTGGACGACGACGAGAGCACCCAGTTCTCAGGGACAGACTTTGATGCGGCCTTTGGCGGTGGGTTTGAGGATCCAGGCCCCACCTTTGACCAGCAGCCAGAGTCAGCCCCAGGCGTCAGCAGTGGCAGTGATGAGCCCAACTTCGGGTCATCGGAGGCGACCTTCCTGGCTCCAGATGATCAAGATGAACAAACCCTGTTCATGGCTGACCCCGACTTTGCCCTCGGGCCGCCAGAAGACGACGACGAAGAGTCAGCGTCTGACACCTCGGCAACCTATGCAGCACCGCCCTATGACCCGGCCAGTCCTGACGACGATATGACCTTTGTGTCAGGAGCGGGCTGGGAGTCAGATCCCGACTTTCCGGCAAATGGCAGCAGCAATGGCCTAGACGCTGACGACTTTGCACCGCCGCCGCCCAGTTCTGGGGGGGACAGCACTGGCGGTCAGAGCAATGTGGACTTTCTAGATGAGTTTGATGAGTTTGATGAGTTGGGCAGCCTGCCTGACTTTGAGCTCTCTGACAGTTCTGCGGGCTTCACCAGTCCTTCTGTGGGGAGTTCTGGGTTCCCTGGGGGCAGCGGCGGCTCTAGCTTTGACATCAGCGACAGCGGTGACCAGTCGGTTCTGAACGAAGACGAGATCTTTGGCATCTCAAATCCAGCCGAGCCGATGCCGGTCTTCACCCAGGGCGACGATAGCCCGGTGGAAACGGAGGAATTAGAACAGGGATTTTTAGCCCCCCTGGAAAATGCCCCCTTCAACACGAAACGCTGGATTATTGCGGGGTTGACTGGTCTGGTGTCTGCGATCGCAGTGGCAGGCGTCTATCAGGTCACCGCTAGCCGTAGCCCCGAGGAAGATCCCGCCGCAGTGCCGATCTATCCCCTCGCTGTCACCGCCGCTGCCGGGCTGGTGAGCGCTGGGTCTGCCGCTGGGCTGGGTTACCTGGCCGATCGCCGCGCCAAACAGTCCATCGATAACCTGAAGCAACAGTTTGACGCTGTGTGTAACGGCAGCCTTACGGCTCGGGCTAGCGTTTATGCTCATGACGACCTCGGGGAACTCGCCCAAGGCTTCAACCAAATGTCTCGGGTAATTCTGACCACGACCAGCGAAGCCCAGCGCAAAGCCCAAGAGCAAGAGCAGGCCAAAGAAGACCTACAGCGCCAGGTAATTCGCCTGCTAGACGACGTAGAAGGGGCAGCTCGGGGCGACCTGACCGTGCAAGCTGAAGTCACCGCCGACGTCTTGGGAGCCGTGGCCGACTCCTTTAACCTCACCATTCAAAAGCTGCGGGAAATCGTTCAACAGGTGAGCGTGGCCGCCCGGCAGGTGAGCAAAGGATCCACCGAGAACGAGATGTTCGCCCGCAGTCTGTCCTCAGACGCCCTGCGCCAGGCCGAAGAACTCGCTGTCACCCTGAACTCAGTGCAGGTGATGACCGACTCAATTCAACGGGTGGCCGAAAGTGCCCGGGAAGCTGAGGAAGTGGCCCGCACCGCCTCCGCCACCGCCCTACGCGGGGGTGAAGCGGTGGAACGCACCGTGGCGGGGATTCTAGAGATTCGCGAAACCGTGGCGGAAACCACCCGCAAGGTGAAGCGTCTAGCCGAGTCTTCCCAGGAAATTTCTAAGATCGTCGCCCTGATTTCCTCGATTGCCTCCCGCACCAACCTGCTGGCCTTGAACGCCAGTATTGAGGCGGCTCGGGCCGGAGAAGCGGGTCGCGGCTTTGCCATTGTGGCCGACGAAGTGCGCCAGCTGGCAGACCGAGCCGCCAAGGCATCGAAGGAAATTGAGCAAATCGTGCTGCAAATCCAGAGTGAGACTGGCGGCGTGATGACGGCGATGGAAGAAGGCACCCAGCAGGTGATTGAGGGGACCCGCTTAGCCGAACAGGCCAAGCGCTCCCTAGAGGACATCATTCAGGTGTCTAACCGGATTGACGTGCTGGTGCGCTCCATTACCGCCGACACCGTAGAGCAGACGGAAACTTCCCGCGCGGTGGCTCAGGTGATGCAGTCCGTCGAATTGACGGCCCAAGAAACCTCACAAGAAGCGCAGCGAGTGTCGGCTTCGCTGCAAAGTCTGGTGGGGGTTGCCCGAGATCTGTTGACGTCTGTGGAGCAGTTCCGTGTAGATGCTGATGAATAAGCTAAGCATGAGTGAGTCCAGGTCTGCGCCCTGGCGTTCGGTTGCTGGGCAAGCTAGCTTGAGGCGGTCTGCCTCTGGCTTTAGCATCACTCGGGACAACTCAAAGGGAATTGGCTACAGTGGATCCAGAAATTGCCTCCTAGCTTTACCCATTGGCCTTAGGTTCCAGCCCGCCTGATCTTTACTAGATTCAGGGGGGTAGGCGTCACCGTCTGCTCTACCGCCTGTTAACGTCCCGCTTTATCGACACTGACCTATCATCGACCCACTGCATTCATCGCCATCTCATCTATTCACATCTTCGGTCTAGCCACTGAGCATATAGGGGATCACCGCTATGCTGCCTGAACAACAACAGCGAATCATGGGGTATTTCATTGAGGAGGCAAAAGACCACCTCAATACCATTGAGCAGGGGTTGTTGAACCTCCAGGCCACCATCGAAGATTCGGAGATGGCCAATGAAGTCTTTCGGGCAGCCCACTCGGTTAAGGGTGGAGCGGCAATGTTGGGGATTGACAGCATCCAGCGCACCTCTCACCGCTTAGAAGACTACTTCAAGATTCTGAAGGAATCGCCGATTCGGGTCGATCGCACCTTAGAGTCCATGTTTTTGCAGGTGTTTGATGCCCTGAGCGAGCAGCTCGAAAACCTGCAGGGGCCATTTGGCTTGACCGATGAAAAGGCCCAGGAAATTATGGGCGGGGTCGAGCCTGTTTTCGACCAGATTAGTAATCACCTGAATCATCTCGTTGCCAATAGTGATGCGGCCCCTGCTGTGGCGGCAGCTCCGGCAGCGGCCCCGGCTAGGGCAGCGGCCCCGGCTAAGGCCGCCCGTACTGAAGAGAGCGCCCTGCAACTGGTGTTCAAGAGCGATGTGCCAGGGCATTTGCGGGAAATGTTGGCCCTGCTGAAGCAGCCCGACAATGAGACGTCCCGTCAGGCACTCAAAGATCTCTGCTCAACCCTAGCCCGTCAAGGGGAACAGTTCGATCTAGCGGCTTGGTGCGATTTGCTGAAAACGGCAGAGCTTGCGATCGCAAATCCCGACAACACCTATCGCACCCTCGCCCCGGTGCTGATCAAAGAAATCAAAAAAGCCCAAGAACTAGTGCTTGGGGGCCGAGAAGCCGAAATCTCCGCCTCCCAGACCCTACAGGATCTGCTGCCGGAAGATGCCCTTGACTTTGCCCTGGATGAGACTGACCTAGCCCTGGATCAATCCTTCGATAACCTGCTTGACGACGCCCTCAGCCAACCTGCAGACCCCGATCCCGACTTTTCCGACCTGTTTAGCTCATCCGAGGCGACCTCAGAGTCGATTCCAGAGTTTGACGGCGGGGAGGCCGACTGGCTGGGTCTAGATCAGCCCACTAACGACGGTGAGCCGGATTTTGGCGATCTAGACGCCCCGATGGCCGAGGCTGCTGCCGATGACCTAGATTTTGGTGATCTAGATGCTCCGATGGCTGAGGCTGCTGCCGATGACCTAGATTTGTCCACTGCCGACAGCGACCTTGACTTAGGCGATTTGGATCTAGATGACCTAGATGCTGACTTAGACACTGGCGAGCCAGAGGGGGGTGGACTTGAGGGAGATTTGGCGTTTGACGCCCCCCAGTCAGATGACGTTCCGGTGGATGAGTCCGATTCAGGCGATTTTGAGGCTGAACTGAACTTCGATCTGCCGGATCAGGCGGAC
>PXDR01000215.1 GCA_003566335.1 Cyanobacteria bacterium T3Sed10_344R1 | reverse complement strand
GCTGTCCCCAGGGACGGCAATTGCGGGATTTAGTGGTTGCGATCGCAAGACATCCCAGCGGTCACCGCATCGGCCTCACCCGCGCCCTGGCTGACGCCTGGGGCTTAGACCTTGACCCCTTAACCGACGACCCAGCCACCCCTTGGCAGTCGCAGCCAGGAGATCCCCCGGCCCTAGCTCAGTGCCGCATCATCGGCGATGTGGTGGAAATTTTGGAGCAAACCGCAGCAGAAATAGTGGCGGATTTTCTCACAGAAGATCCGCCAGAAAATTCAACCCTCGACTCTCAACCCTCAACCCTGCAAACCTCAAAACTTAAGCCAGCGTTTTGGGCCTCACCAGACTGGCAGTGGCTCACCCAAACCCTGCTGCCAAATTTGCGCCAAACCTCAGATGAACTACGCTACCTGCTCCACGGGCTGAACGGGGGCTATGTGCCCAGCGGCCCCGCCGGAGCCCCCACCCGGAACCGCCCCGACGTGCTGCCCACAGGCCGCAACTTTTATTCAGTAGATATTCGGGCCATCCCCACCGAGAGCGCTTGGGATGTGGGCCGCAAAGCTGCCGAAGCCTTGGTGGAGCGCTATGTCCAGGACAATGGCGACTATCCCCGCACCCTGGGCTTCTCCATGTGGGGCACCTCCACCATGCGCACGGGGGGGGATGATTTAGCCCAGGCCCTGGCCCTGCTGGGGGTGCGCCCCGTGTGGGATGGCCCGTCTCGGCGACTGGTGGATTTTGAGGTGTTGCCCCTGTCCCTGCTGGGGCGGCCCCGGGTGGATGTCACCCTACGGATTTCTGGCTTTTTCCGCGATGCCTTTCCGAACCTGATCGACCTGTTCGACAGTGCCGTGAGGCAGGTAGCTCAGCTCGAAGAACCGGCAGATCAAAACCCCCTAGCCGCCCAGGTCCGGCAAGAAACCCAGCATTGGCTTGACCAAGGGCTAGACCCAGAACAGGCAGAAGTGCGATCGCAATACCGCATCTTCGGCTCCCAGCCTGGTGCCTACGGCGCAGGACTCCAAGGACTAATTGAAGCCCAAAACTGGACAGACGACCAAGACCTCGCCCGGGCCTACATCAACTGGAGCAGCTACGCCTACAGCCGCCAAAACAGCGGTCGCCCTGCCCCTGACGCCTTCCGCCAGCGCCTGGGCCAAATGCAACTGGTCTTACACAACCTCGACAACCGCGAGCAAGATCTGCTCGACTCCGACGACTATTACCAGTTTCAGGGCGGCCTCACCGCCGCCGTCCGAGCCGTCAGCGGTCAACAACCCGCCACCTACTTCGGCGACAACGCCAACATCGCCACCCCCAAAGTCCGAGCCCTCAGCGAAGAAATCGCCAAAGTCTACCGCTCCCGCGTCGTCAACCCCAAATGGATTGCTGGAGCCATGCGCCACGGCTACAAAGGCGCGTTTGAGATGGCTGCCACCGTGGACTTTCTCTTCGCCTACGATGCCACCGCCCACTGCGTCGCCGACCACATGTACCAAGGCGTTACCGAGGCATACCTACTGGATCCTCAAGTGCAGCAGTTCATCCAAACCAAAAACCCCGCTGCCCTGCGGGACATGGCCGAACGACTGCTAGAAGCAGCCCAGCGCGGACTTTGGGCCAGCGCCGATGCTCAAGTTTTGGATCAACTCAAAGCGATCGCAAACCAAGCCGAAGGTCAAATCGAATCGCGCTATGCCTAAGCCGTACTTTTCCTGAGGCAAACCCCAAGGAGCCGCTCAGCTCACCCCTGACGGAGCTGAAATCACCCCATGCCACAAAATCTTGTTGAATCAGGCCCAACTGTAAGCGGTTGGTAAATTTCGACCATAGATCTCCACTATCACTTGCCAGCAAACCATAGACTGAATCCAGAAGCCTGGGTCAATAGTTGCCTCCCTTGGGATGTCTCGAAATTGAGACCGGCTTGCATTGCATTCAGTCATTTCCGTCATCCAGTCATTTCTGTCATCAATCAAGCAAAAGGCTGCAAAAACAATGAACCTAACCCAGTCTTCTCAACTCGCCCTTGGGTTGGTCAGTCTCGGATTGACCCTTGGCACCGTTCAACCTCACGCCAATGCCCAAGACTACACGGCTGACCCGCTTTATGGCACAGTCCAACTGTCTACCGGCTTTACACCTGACCCCTATATGGTTTCTGTCTATGCCGGTGGCACTGCGGATGCCGGTGCCTTGGGGCTAGGCGCTGAGTGTGTTGGCTTTATTCAGCCAGAACAACCTGATTTTCGACTTTACTATGCTGCAGGCAACGGCTTTATGCTGGGCATTGGTGCAGTTTCAGAGGCTGACACCACCCTAGTCATTAACGCTCCAGATGGCCGCTGGTACTGCAATGACGACTACGATGGCTCTCTAAATCCTTTCGTCTTCTTCTCTACCTCAATGTCTGGTCAGTACGATATCTGGGTAGGCAGCTTCAGCCGTGGCGATGCTCAGCCTGCCACCTTAGCGATCACTGAATTTTAGGGCTTGCCTTGAGCTGACTTTAAACCAGGGTCATTAGTCGAGCAACTCCCTATACAAAACTCGCCCTGCCGTCTCTTAGACGGCAGGGCGAAACGTAAACCGACTAATTCAGCTAATTTGACGCAGCGCGATCCTTCGCCGCAGACTGCTCTAGCCGATGCCAGGCATCTTGAGCCGGAAGTCGCGCCTTGTCCCAGTCCAGGCGACTGTTGCCGTTTTGCTGCTCATATCGCTCTCGCAACTGCGGCTCAGCTGCGTCAAAAGACATTCCCTGGCTTGCATAGGTTTGATACCCCTCATAACCAGCCTGATAGGCAGGCCGATAGTCCTCGTAACTATGATCCGCATTGACATAGGGACGACTGCCGTAATTATGCCGCCAGTATTCATCCTCAATCGTCGGGTCCAGGGTTTCCGAAACCCCCTTACCAAGGAGCCCACCCGCAATCGAGCCAACTGCCGCCCCAATGACGCCGCCGATTGGCCCACCTAGAATAGCCCCAGCCGCTGTGCCGATAGTGCCAGCACCTGCCGCGCCAATCCCGGTGCCGACCGGGCGCGCCCCAGTTTCTCCGGTCATTGGATCGGGATTACTGTCTGGATCCACATAATCCGAATCTACTCGACCTGAATCCACACGGTCTGGATCGACATAATTGGGATCCTCATAATTGGGATTCACCCCCCCGGAATTTAGATGTGGATCTACCTCAGAATTTGGCCTGTTCTGGTTCGGTCTTTTCAGCTTTGGCCTATTCTGATCCGATCTGTTTTCAATAGTCATGTCTTATACGCTTCCAGGCTAAATGGCTATTCGTTCGCGGATAGTTAATGGGTCGCCCCCAGTTCACTTACACCCTGAACCAACCATAGTCATCACCGATGTGAACGGTCTCGACTATAAGAAGTAGATTTGCCGCTCAACCCCAAAGACAGACCTAAAGATAGAGAAAGGTAGAGATGATGCCAAACTTAAACGTCCGGATTGACGTAGAACCGGCGAGACTCTTTGCCATCAAAGGATTCTGCAAAAAACTCTCTGCCCTGCTTCCGGATTTTAGCCTTCTCGCCGTTTGCGCACGTCGCTTTGATCGGCGTATTGCCCTGACAATCCCCGCATTTGAAATAGTAGCCATACTTGCCATAGAGAATGCTGAGATTCTGGCTACCGCAAGTGCGGCAAGTCGGAGCTGCCTCGACTGCGGCTGGACTAACTGGGGATGGGGCTGAAGCGGGTTTTGGCTTGGGTAACGGGGGTGCCACTGGAGCAGGTTTCGCTGCGGTGGCAGATGGCTTGGGTAACGGGGCTGACTGAGGCTGTAATTTGGCGACAGCCGGGCTGACCGGAGGCGGGGAAGTCTTTCGCTGGCGGGTTGAAGCGGCGACGCCAGGCTGGGCCGCAGGCGGAGAAACAGGGCTAGGTTGAGGCGTGTGTTGTTCCAGCAATAACTGGGCTAACCGGGAAACTGTAGTATCCCCAAACTCAGCCCCCAGGTTTCTCACCTTGAAAGACAGCAGACTGCTGGCACGGCGGTATGTCTCATTAATCTCCTGAACTCTGCCAGTGATTTGATCTGCCTTCAGCACCTGATCCGTCGCAAACCCTGGGGGACGTTGGATCATGCCACGATCTGAGATCGCGACTAGGACATCAAACGGTACGGATTTATTAAATGTGAACTGGAGGCCCAGCAGTTTAGGGAAAAAATCATCCACGTGATCATTCAACAG
>PXDR01000500.1 GCA_003566335.1 Cyanobacteria bacterium T3Sed10_344R1 | reverse complement strand
CGAAACCTGGATTGTGGCGGCAGTTGTGGCCTGAGGGATCTCAGGCAATGGAGCGATTTCCGGGAATGCCGTAGGGGTACCTGGGGCTCCGGGTTGCTGACCTGCGGGCTGTTGAGCCGTGGGAGTCCCTGGGGCTCCGGGTTGCTGGCCTGCGGGTTGCTGAGCCGTGGGCTGTTGACCTGCGGGCTGTTGGGCCGCAGGTGCTTCTGGTTGCTCTGCGGGCTGCGGTGGGGGCGGCACTGGCAAGATGGCGAAGGGGTCTGCCCGCTCAGTTTGAACCGCATCTGCCCGGGTTTGGGGATTGGTTGATTGAATCAAATCAACGTTGGCCAAGCTGGTTGGAGTAGCGGTTGCCGGAACCAACGGTTCGTCAAATTCTTCTTCATCGTCGTCGATGATCAGCGGCACGCCATCTAGGTCGCTGACCTCATCCTGAGGGGTCTCGGCCCCACCAAAGAAAGGAAGGGAGTCACAGGCAGTTAAGGTGATTGCGCCCAGGCTAATTAGGCTAAGTAACATCCAGCGGCGCATGGTCATTTCCTCCAAGGACTTTCAGCGGGTGCCGTGGGGTAACTCACACAGAACGCACGGCCCATTCAGCGCTATCAGACGCAAAGTATAGTTTAGATTCAGCAGCGTGGCGCGCCTTTTCAGCGAATTTTGCGACTTGAGTCAGCGCAGACGAGTCGCGGCAGCTAGCGTCTCTATTGGCTGAGTCATTACCTGAGTCTGAGGTTTGAGAGATTGCGATCGCAATTAATTACGCTTAACCGCTGCATCTTCATATGCGCTTGTCTTTATTTTAGTCTGTCTCCCTTAGGATGACCTAAGAGAGATTCCCTAGGCACTGCCTACCATCGGATACAGCTCGCCATCTATCTCAAAGCACTTCTAATCCAACCCCCCTCCAAAACACCTCCAAAACATCTTCAACACAGCCAGGTCGCCAGCGGTGAACCTATGGAAAATTGGGAGATTCAGTGAAATCTCCGGTCTTCTTGTGGAGAATGATGAAGATAAGCCTAAGGGAACCTCCAGGTGTCGTTGTTAGCGTATTTGCCCCTACGTTTCAAATTGTTCTGGATTTTGTTCTGGATTAAGCCCCCCCCACGTCATTAGCCCCCAAATGCGTCTAACGGTATGAAGACCGACGAGCTGCTACACCGTATTTACGGGCTGCTACACCGCCGCACAGTGCCCCTGCTGGTTCTATTGCTTTGTGCCGGGGTCGGTGCCGCCCTCTGGAATATGGCCACGCTGTCATCTGACCTGATTGAATCCCAAGCGATGCAGAACTCAGCCCTCTACGCCGGGGCACTGCAGCAGGCCCGCACCTTCTATAGCGAATCTGTTGTGGCTAAGCTCGGAGATCGAGAGGATGTGGTGGTGGATTATGACCATCTGCATCAGCCAGACACGATTCCCCTCCCGGCAACTTTCTTGATTGAACTAGGCGATCGCATTCGCTCTGACCGGGCTGATGTGTCGGTACGGTTATTCAGCAATTTCCCCTTTCCCTTTCGCCAGAACGGTGGCCCTCAGGATGAGTTTGAGACTGAAGCTCTCACCTATCTCGGCGAACATCCCTTAGAGACCTTTACTCGGGTGGAGCAGTTTCAGGGACGGCGATCGTTTCGCTACGCCCAGGCGGACATCATGACGCAAAGCTGCGTGGATTGTCATAACCGCGATCCCCGTAGCCCCAAAACGGACTGGCAACTGGGGGATGTGCGAGGCGTATTAGAAATTACTGCACCGATCGATCAGTTTGCCCGTCAAACCCGATTGGGGCTACAAAATACGTTTTTCACCTTAGGCGGACTCTTTGCCCTGGGTGGGTTCGGCATTGTGCTGGTGGTGAACCGGCTGAAGCGCACCTCTCAGGAACTGGAGTTGCGGGTTGTGGAGCGCACTCGGGATCTGAGTCTAAGCAATGCCCAGCTCAGCGAAGAACAGGAAAAGTCAGAGCAGCTTTTGCTGAATATTTTGCCGGGGCCAATTGCGGCCCGACTTAAACAGGGAGAAAAAGATATTTCTGAGGGCTTTGCCGAAGTCACCATTTTGTTTGCCGATATTGTCAACTTCACTCCGATGTCGGAGGATTTACCCCCCGCCGAACTGGTGGAT
The DNA here is from genome assembly GCA_003566335.1 of Cyanobacteria bacterium T3Sed10_344R1. Lineage (GTDB taxonomy): Bacteria > Cyanobacteriota > Cyanobacteriia > Phormidesmidales > Phormidesmidaceae > PXDR01. The sequence continues at coordinate 2,104 of PXDR01000500.1, read as the reverse complement.
GTCCTGAACCAGATTTTCTCGACCTTCGATCGACTGTCGGAGCAGTATGGCCTAGAGAAAATCAAAACCATTGGCGATGCCTACATGGTGGCCGGGGGCTTGCCGACCCGACGGCCTGATCATGCCGATGCGATCGCAGAAATGGCCCTCTCCATGCAGGCGGCGATTCAGCAGATTAGCCACAAACTGGGTCGTCCCCTAGATATCCGCATTGGCATCAATACTGGCCCGGTCGTCGCAGGCGTGATTGGCACCAGGAAGTTTATTTACGACCTCTGGGGCGACACTGTGAATGTGGCTAGCCGCATGGAATCCCAGGGCGTTGCTGGGGTAATTCAGGTGGCTCAGCCCACCTATGACTTGCTCAAAAACAAATACGTCTTTGAAGCCCGAGGAGAAATTGCAGTCAAAGGCAAGGGCAATATGCAAGCGTATTTGCTGATGGGGCGGCGTCCAGCATTGAGCTTGATTTGAGGGAATGGGAAATTAAAAAAGGTGCGCTCCCGGTCGGGAGCGCACCTTTATCGTTCTGGATGATCTTATCGGTACCCATTTAGGGACATCCGCCTAAATAAAGTACCGAAAACATGAGTCACCGTAGGGTGCATAACGCTAAAGCGAGGCTTCGCCAATGCGCAGCAATGCACCGCCCAGGGAATGCATGGCTTAGTATTCCGGTACAGCCGGATCAACTTCCTTGCTCCAAGCGGTGATACCGCCTTTGACGTTGGTACCTTCGATCCCAGCTTGCTTGAGAATGCCCAGAGCTTTGGCCGAGCGCCCCCCCATCTTGCAGTGGGCAATCAGGCGGTGGCCGTTCAGAGCTTCCTTGACCTGGTTAATGCCGTCGCCATTTTCGATGTCCGGCAGGGGAATCAAGACCGAGCCTGGAATTTTGGCGATTTCGTATTCATTGGGGTTGCGCACGTCAACCAACACATAGTCGCTGGCAGTGCTGTCGAGCAGTTGCTTGAGTTCAGTGACCGTCATCTCGGGAATTTCGGCCTGTTGCTTGGCTTCTTCCATACGGGCTTGGGGAATTCCACAGAATACTTCGTAGTCAATCAGCTTTTCGATCACGGGCCGCACCGGGTTGGGGCGCAGCTTTAGCTCTCGAAAAGACATTTCTAGGGCGTTGTACAACAGCAGCCGCCCGTTAAGGGTGGTGCCTTGTCCCAGGATAATCTTGACGGTCTCAGTTGCCTGAATCACGCCGATGATCCCTGGCAAAATGCCGAGGACGCCGCCTTCTGCACAGGAGGGCACCAGTCCAGGGGGTGGCGGCTCGGGATAGAGGTCGCGGTAGTTTGGCCCGCCCTCATAGTTAAAGACGGTGGCTTGGCCCTCAAATCGGTAAATCGAGCCGTAGACGTTGGGCTTGTCCAGCAGGACGCAGGCGTCGTTGACCAGATAGCGGGTGGGGAAGTTGTCGGTGCCGTCTACGACGATGTCGTAGGGTTCGACAATTTTCAGGGCGTTTTCGGCGCTGAGGCGGGTCTCGTAAAGATCCACCTGGCAATAGGGGTTGATTTCTAAAATCCGGTTCTTAGCAGACTGGATCTTGGCTTTGCCCACCCAAGAGGTGCCGTGGATCACCTGGCGCTGCAGGTTGGAGTGGTCTACAACGTCAAAGTCCACTAGGCCAATGCGGCCAATGCCTGCGGCGGCCAGGTACAGCAGCAGGGGCGACCCGAGGCCACCGCTGCCGATGCAGAGGACGCTGGCGGCTTTGAGTTTTTTCTGACCCTCTAGGCCCACCTCCGGCAGGATCAGGTGGCGAGAGTAGCGTTCGTACTCTTCTTTGGTTAACTGAATGTCATCCAGATTGGGATTGAGCATAGGACGAGAATGGACGGGTTAAAAAAACGTCAGGGTAAAAAACGACGGGAATGAAAGGCTCAACAGGGTTTAAGCCTGGTCAATCAGGGAAACTGGCCCATGGGTCACCGAGGTGGGGTAGCTTGAGCCGCTACGGAACTCGGTGGGGCCACTCGCATTCGCTCCGGCTGAAACTGCTGCTGATCGTCTAATAGCCAACAGCGAATATCAACGGCTTTGCCCTGACGAACGGAGACGATGGGGTAGGCATAGGCGGGCCAGGCTT
>PXDR01000013.1 GCA_003566335.1 Cyanobacteria bacterium T3Sed10_344R1 | reverse complement strand
GTCAGCGAAGTTTGCTTTCCATTGCAGAGAGCCGCCCTCAGAACGAGAAAACTCCCGTGGAGCCAAATCGTGCAGCGCCTGCACCACCGCAGTTCCTTGTTCCTGCATCGGGTATTGCTCAGTCGTAGTCGTTAGCGGCAGCTTCGCCCCCTGAGCCCGCAGCTCCTCTGAACGGTCATCGACCTCAATCGAATCCCCCGCGCTTCCTCCGGGATCGTTCCCCGCAGCTTCCACCGCCTGATCAGCCTGCGCCTGCACCAACTGCCGCTCAATCGCCGGTCGAGTATATTGCCGCCCAAGCTGATAGCCCGCAAACGCCACCCCATCCTGAGCCAAACTCCAGCCGCGATGACTGAGGCGAACATCAGTCCCCGCCTCCTCCAGGCGTTGCACCACCGCCTCAAAAGAGGAAGCACCCTCCAGCTCACTATCCACCGCTTGCTGAAGCGCCGCCCGGGCCGATAGCGCTGCCTCAGCCTCCCCCTGCTGCCGATGCACCTGTCCCGGCGTATCCCGCCGCTGATCTACTTCCCAACTGTTAGGTTCAGGCCGAAGGCCCATCTCCGCCTCCACCTCCCTCAGCGCCGACTGAAAGCGGTAGTAATCCCAAGAAGTCGAAGCCGCCCGCCCATCAGCGCCCACCCGATTCACGACGAGGTGTATGTGTGGGCGCACCTGATCGCTATCCGGGAACTGAGTATCTTCGTGGAGATAAGCCACTGACTGATACTTACCAACCCTGAGCCCCGCCTTATCCAAGAACCCAGTTGCGAGCTGATACCACTCAAATTGGGAAAGCCGCTCATCCTCGCCCAGAGACAGAGCCAAGTGATAGCAAGGCTTCTCCACCCGCGTACTCTTCCTAGCTTGAGCCTCCATGCTGTCCGCCAGCCGTAAAGGAACCTCCGGCGGAAAAGCCTCACCGCTGTCCAGCGGCGTCACCTCCGGCAGAGAAGAGTAAAGCAACTTCGGAGCCACCTCCCGCTGCCGCAGAGCAGTATAGCGATGCGTCTTATGAAAACTCTGGCTAGTCGAGACTTGAGCAATGACCATGAGACAAAGCTTGAACAGGCAAGCAGACAATCCAACCTAGCGTTCAGCGTTGATTGCCTTGACCTCCAGGTAGAGGTCTTGGAGCTTCTCAACGTGACGAGCAAAGTAGAAGACAACCGGCTCACCAGCAGGCTCCAGTTCCTTTGACGCCGTAGAAATATCTACGTCCAATCCCTGCTCAATGAGCGCCTTGAGGCCAAACAAATCTGCGTATAGCTGGGACAGTCGATCCTCTAACCCAGGCAACCTGGCGTCCAGCTCCGAATCATCATCCGCCGCGAGCACCCGAAATCGGATGTAGTCAGCTAGCGAGCAATCCGCCTGATCCGCCCCAGCCTGCATAGTGACCTTCTCCTCCGGAGAGACTCGAAAGTGAATCCGCTCGGTTCGAGACACAACGCCAACTCATTACGAAGACAACAAAAGTCGATAGGAACTATCGAACTACTAAAAAGTTAGGGTCAAGCCAGTTTCTCAAACATCATACTTTCGGCAGATATGCCCAAGTAAGTACCGCAGACCTACTTGATTCGAGGCAAAACCGATCTAAAAGCGCCCTAAAAGTGCAGAGAGATGGGGGTCGGCGACAGATTGTGTGCACATTTCGCATTGCCTGACTCGTGAAAATAGCTTTGATGTGTACACAGTTTTGGGGGCATTTGGGGTTGATTTTGCCTGCCATTCGCAGCCAAAGACGGGTAATAGCAGGCAACGGCAGGCAACGGCAGGCATTTTTGAGCAAATCTCAGCCAATCTGCACCGCTAAAAAATCAAAACCCTCGAAAAACCCTGGGAATAGCAGCGAACGGCAGCGAATAGCAGCGAATGGCAGGCAAAAAAATAGGTCGAAATTGTCACGATCATTGTCATATCTCCGGCTTTATATAAATACTGTCTGAACCCTGTCGTGGCAGCATCAGTAAGTTGGGATTAAGTTATCCCTAGCTGGAAAAATTGAACCTTCCCATGAGTACCCAACTCAACATTGCATTTGACCCAGGCAGTTCACTGAGCAAGACCTTCTATCAAGTCGATGATGGTCAGCCCATGTCATTCCTAATGGAGCCAGAATGTTTAGAGGTGTCCTCCGCCTCCATTCGCCAGAGGGCGAGAACGGGAGTCATCACCCCCACCAACGACGCCTGGATTCAATTCAGTAAACGGGGCAAAAATAGTTCAAGCTGCTTCGCCATCGGCCTCTTAGCCAAGCAACTTCACGCCACTCCTCAGCTTCGCGAAGTGAAATATAAGAGCGCCATCCTTAAGCTATTGACAGTAATCGGAGCGATCTGTGAAACCGAAAGGATTACTGAGGAAGTTATTGAACTGTCTGTAGTGTTCATGCTGCCCTGGAGCGAGCTCTCAGATCAAGCCGCAATGCAAGAGGAAATCCGGGCCAAGTCGAAGAAGTTCTACTTCAGAGATCAGGAAATCAGATGTGAGCTTGAAAGGATAGCGGTAGCTGCTGAAGGGGGTGGATTTGCCTTTCACCTGATGAATGAGCATGGGCAGGACTGGTTCACGTCTCGATCTCAGATTTGCACCTTAATGCTTGGGCATCGCAACAGCAGCCTGCTAACCTTCAGCATGGGAAGAGTAGACCCCCGGATGTCAGAGACAACCGACCTAGGGTTTATTCAGCTAGTGGAAAAAGTGCAGAGACAAGTCTCTGGATATGACAACGATGAACTGACCAAGGCTCTATATGCAATTGAAGATGACATCTCAGCCGAGAATCAAACTATCCAGCGACTCGCTAGGCAGCGCGACCAAGATGCTGGGAAAAAAGACTTCAGCAGTCTCGCCTCAGGCATTGAGTCATCGCGGTTAGAGTACATTCAGCTGATCAAAGACTGGCTGCACAATCTAACCCCCCATCGGTCAATCTTGTGTATTGGCGGTGGCGGGGGATACTACCTGCGCAACTTCCTATCAGAACACCTAGATCAGCACAACCTATCAGAACACCTAGATCAGCACAACATAGTCTGGGGCGATCCTTCCGAACCAATTTTGGCAACCTCTGAGCAGTTAGATGACCCCTCCTTGAACAGACGATTGATTGACGTCTGGTATGTTTTTGAATACTACTACTGCTAAGCCAGCAGCATAAAAGTCAGCAGGCAAACGCAGCATCGATATAGCAGCATCAACATAACAGCCATGAGTAGCAGCAACAAGAAAACCAGCAGCAACTCGACTAAACGTTCCGTGGCGCTTTATGCGTCAAGCCAATCCAAGGTAGAGAAAGCATTGCAGGTGATGGAGCACCGCATTTCTCAGGACTTGATTTCATTCAGGGAAGTCGCCAAAGACACGCGGGAAGCCTTTGTTCATGACTATCTCCCCTTGTATTTCGAGCAAATTGAACCGTCTGCTACAGAACTGAGGATTGCCGCATTAGAAGCGATCTCATTCCATGAGGGCAAGATCAGTTTCTTGAAAAGGTTTGTGCAAGAGGATTTAGGCTCGCCTGAGCCCTCTTACCCCTCAACCGCAGGTTCAGCGTCACCCTCAGCCGCCAACCCGTCTGGGGCTGAGAACTCAGACCAGCCCAAGGAAAATCGCTTTGACCTAAATCTTTTTGACATCCCCACGGAAGAGTGAATTGACCTGACTGCCTGACACATTTTCTCAAGCCTTGCAGGGGTAGGAATTACAGACAAGAAGCTGCACGCTGGAAAACAGCAGGTGCTTGTCACAGCAGTCTTCCGCCTGCTTCGACGCAAAACCAGGCTGCGGGTCTTTTTCCAGCAATGGCTCCAGCGGCAGTAGTTCCCTACCCCGACTAACCACCCCCTGCAACTACCGCAGTCCCACCTTGAGATAGCTCAGTCGCCGCCGCCAATGGGAGTCTACCCGAGTTCTCAAGCCAGCCAACTGCACCACTCTGCCCGTCATCGTCCCCTATAGAATCGCCACTGCCGCCACTAGATATAGCTGCTCCAGAGCTTCCCCAGAAGGAAAAGCAGCTAGATATCAGTGCTTTGAGCCACTTGTGTCAGACAGTCAGCCGTAGGAGAGCAGAAGTGCCCGAACTTGGTCGTACTCGCGAAGACGGGCGTAGTCACTTTCAGTGGGTGCAGCGATTCGCGACAAGTCCATGTTGTCCGCATTGTCCGCCAGCTTTACTGTTCGTGCGATCGAGTTGGCGGCTGCTCTCCTAGCTGCGTCTAGACGAGTTTCTCC
>PXDR01000133.1 GCA_003566335.1 Cyanobacteria bacterium T3Sed10_344R1 | reverse complement strand
CCCTCGCTGGCCGCCATGGTTTAGCCCTAGATCCAGCCTCATTGCAAACCAATGAGTCAGGGCTAGATTTTCAGGTTGCGATCGCAACCACCCAGGGCGGTCAACCTTGGTTACTGCGACTACCTCGACGACCGGATGTGCTGGCTTCGGCCCAGCGGGAGCAAACCATCCTCAACCTGGTTAGTGCCCACTTACCAGTGCTCGTGCCGGATTGGCAGGTTTGCAGCGATGAGCTGATCGCCTATCCCCTTCTGCTGGGCAAACCTGCTGGAACCATTGACCCAGAGCTGGGTGCCTATTGCTGGGAACTAGATGCCCAAAATCTGCCAGTGCCCTATCTACAATCCTTGGGACAGGTTCTGGCCGCACTGCACAATATTCCGGAGTATGCGATCGCAGAAGCAGGTCTGAAAACGCCATCCATCGCGGAGATCAGAGCTAACTGGTCAGAGCGGATGGCCAAGGTCAAAGCAGCTTACCCGGTGAACCCACAACTCTGGAACCGCTGGCAGCGCTGGCTGCAGAATGATGCCCTCTGGCCAGAACACCCGGCGTTAATCCACGGCGATTTGCACCCTGGCCATATCCTGATTGACGAACAAGCTCAGGTCACAGGCCTAATCGACTGGACTGAAGCCCAAACCGCAGATCCAGCTTCAGACTTTGTAGCCCACTATCTTGCCTTTGGTCGCGCTTCCCTAGACGACCTTATTCAGCACTATGAGCAGAGCGGTGGCAGAACCTGGGGGAATATGGCGGCCCAGGTGATTGAACTCAGCCATGCTGCTGGGCTAGAACTGGCCGAGTTTGCTGAGCGGTCAGGGCTGGACGAGTTCAAGGCCATGGCCCAGCAATATCTGGCGAAATCTCCTGAAAGTTCTGCTTGATGCGGCTCCCCGTATCTCCTGCAATAACCACATTCTTAAGAAGTAATCACGAGTTTATTCACTGAAAAGCAGCGTCCAAGACGTACCAGATTCCCCGACTTTGATAAATCCCTCCGACTCATACAGTTGTCTCGCCCCATTATGGGGATCCACGCTGAGACTAAGGGCAGATACCCCACTGCGTCGGGCCTCCGCCAATAAACGCTGCAACAACCTGCGCCCAACGCCGCGTCCTCGATAGTCAGGATGTACCCCCATCCCCACCTCAGGGATATCCGCAGTCACAAAGCCGTAGGAATGACAGTTCTCAGTCCAGAAGCGATACCAAGCCGCCCCCACCGGCTGATCGTCCGATTCAGCAATGACTGCTCGATCTTCTGGTCTGCCCCAGTCAGCGACCAGCTTCTGAAACTCAGGATGCTGGCGAAACTCTGCAAACAGAGGCCGTTCGTAGGTTGGACTCCAAAAGAACGCCTCAAACAGCATTGCTTCGATCACGGGTCGATCCGCTGGCGTTCCCAGACGGGTAGTGACGGTTGAGTTAGTCATAGAAGGGGAAGCAGAAGGCGGCAAAGCAGTCCTGACTGTCCTGACTGTATCAAGGCTTCTTTCTACCTTCATCCGATGGGGGTGATCCCGCTGTAGTTGAGCAGTAGCAACAAAACGTTACCGACAAAGAACGCCTATCCAACGGGAATTGCGCCGCTCGTTTTTGGTAAATCAACCATGCTGGCTTGACTGCATGGTTGATCTGTACTACTTTGAGACGCAAATTCGTGGACTGCCACCAGAGTTCAGTAACGCGTAAACCGGCCATGGAAAATACCAGCATCATTTCTCATATGTCCCTAGGCACCAATAACTTTGAGCGGGCAGTAGCTTTTTACGATCGCATCCTACCCACCCTAGGCTGCCAATGCATTATGCGGGAGCCGGGGGCGATCGCCTACGGTAGACAACTACCGGAGTTCTGGATTCAGACTCCCATTGATGGCCAACCGGCTACTGTGGGCAACGGCACCCATGTCGGATTTATCGCTCCGACCAAAGAAGCCGTCCATGCCTTTTACGAAGCGGCCTTAGCGGCTGGTGCCCAAGCCGAAGGCCCGCCTGGGCCTCGCCCCGACTATGGTGAACCCTACTATGGCTGCTTTGTGCGAGATCCTGACGGCCACAAAATTGAAGCGACCTACTGGGATCTAGCCTTGGTTGAGGCTCAGTACATGAACCTGTGAGTCCCTTTGCTGAGCTGATCTAATGGTGGCGGAGCACAAGGTCGGCGTCGCGAGGCGAGGAGCATACACACTAATCGCTCTATGTATCAGTCTCATATGTATCAGTCTCAGACGATGCCCTATGCCCTTTGGGCAGGCTGCGCCTTTCATGTCGCCCTGCGAAACGACAGGTTGATCCAAAGGAGCCGCTGCGCAAATAGGGCGAACGGCTTCAGCGCGTTCGGGCTGAGTTTGTCGTTCACGAAGTGGCTCCCAAAGGGAGCAAGCCCATTACTGACGCAACCTGTCCCGGCTTAAGTTGATACCCAGTTAATCGGCTCAGTAACCCTCTTCTCATCTCCCATGTCTTCTAAGCCGTAATCTCCAGGATGCCTGCCATGCCCAAATCTTCGTGATCCAGAATGTGGCAGTGATAAAGCGACTTGCCCGCAAACTCATCAAAGCGCGTGCGAATCCGCACCGTTTCCCCAGCCGGTACCAGCACCGTATCTTTCCAGGCCAGATAGGGGGCTGGCCTGCCATTCTGCTCCACCACCTGAAACGGGTTGGTATGAACGTGAAACGGGTGATCCATCGGATCAGGATTGATTAGCTCCCAATCTTCCACCGTGTTTAACCGCACTGTGGTGTCCACCCGGTCATGACCGTAGGCAAGATCGTTGATTAAAAACACCATGCCCTGGCCCGGTCTCATGCCGTGGTGCAGCCGAAACTGCCGGGTTTGCTCCGGCTCCGGCAAGGCGGTAATCGGCACCAACTGCTGGGGCAGCGGCACAGATGTGGGCTGGTCAGAATAGGTAATCGTGGCCAGAAGCTGGGGTTCCGTTGATGGGGACTGGCCCATGCCACCACCCATGCCGCCGCCTCGGCCCATGCCGCCGCCGCGCCCCATGCCACCGCCCATCATGCCCATGCCGCCGCGCTCATAGGGCAAGTTCAGCAGCCGATACTGTCCCGGTTCCCGATCGGCCTTGACCAGCACTTCCGCCCGTTCCCCTGGGGCTAACAAGAGTTCATCCAGCTCCACGGGTTCGGTGAGGGCACCGCCATCGGTGGCGATTAGATACAGCGGGTGATCTTCTAAACTGAGGCGATAAAAACGGGCTGCTGAAGCATTGACCAAACGCAGTCTGAGCAAGCCCCCTGGATCAACGCCATAGTCCGGGGACTGCTGACCGCTCACCGTAATCAAGCTGCCTTCTCGCCCCATCATCTGATCCATAGGCCGCGCCCGACCTAGGCCATTCTCGGGATCTAGATCCTTCAAGAATAGGAAGGCTTCTCGGGCCTCCTGCACCTCTGGCACTTGATCCAGCGGCCCGCGCACTACAAAAATGCCGCCTAACCCGGCAAAGACTTGGCGACCGACTAAACCGTGAAAGTGGGGGTGATAGTAAAAGGTGCCGCCGGGATGATTCGCTGGAATCGAGAAGTCGTAGGTATGGGTTTCCCCTGGGGGAATTTCTAGAAAAATATTGTCGGCAGCCCCAGCCGGGGACACATGCAGGCCGTGGAAATGTAGATTCGTAGCCTCCCCTAACTCATTGGTGAGCTGGAGCTGTACCGTATCCCCAGGTTGGGCCTCTAGCCTTGGCCCTGGAATTTGTGCCCCGTAGGCCATCACCGGAACAGATTGGCCCCCTAGGTTGATTGAACCTTGGGCAGCAACAAGTTGCGATCGCAATAGTCCATCCCGACTTTGCATCACCGCTCCAGTGCCCGACCCAGCACTAGCCCCCTCCCCCGCCGACGAGACGCTCTGGGTATCTCGACCGCACTGACTGAGCAGCAGTCCCCCCGTCGCCCCAGCACTCAGGCTCAAAAACTGTCTGCGGTTAAATCGCGGCATAATCAGCAAACTTCAGCGTCTAAGCTAAGGAACTAGGGGGCATAGCAGGCTTATCGCCCACCACCCTTCACCCTAAGCCAGAAATATGAGAGCAGAATGAAACCACGAATTCCCCCATCGGCTTAGTCTGCATCATTTGCGTAGAGGCTGTTGGCTATTAGCCAAGGCGCTCCTTCTCCTTTGCCCAGAAGAGATAACCATGCGCATCCTATTAGCAGAAGACGAACCCGACCTAGGGGCCGCCGTACACCAAGTGCTGCTCCAGCAAAAATATGT
>PXDR01000528.1 GCA_003566335.1 Cyanobacteria bacterium T3Sed10_344R1 | reverse complement strand
CGGGTAGCTTTTCCCGACAGCTGCATTCTCACCCACTTCATGCTGGTGGAAACCACCGGGCTAATCAAAAATCTGCTGGTCTACCCCGACAACATGGCCCGTAACATGAATGTTTACGGTGGGGTGGTGTTTAGCCAGGGGGTGTTGCTTGCCCTGGTGGATAAGGGGCTCTCCCGAGAGGAAGCCTATGCCATTGTCCAGTCCTGTGCCCACACCGCCTGGAATACCGAGGGCGGCAATTTTCGACAGTTAATCAGTCAGGATGAACGGGTCACCACCCAGTTGTCGCCGCAGGAACTGGAGACCTGCTTTAGTCCAGAGCGCCACCTCCGCCACCTGGACGAAGTGTATCAACGCCTGGGGATTTAGGTGTGGTCAGCATCATCCATGCTTTGTAATGGGGCGGCAGAAAAGTTACACCGCAACTGTGCCCTCAGGGATCTGGGGAATCTGGGGGTACTTTTTACATGAAGAATCTTTATGCAACCTCGTTGCTTTTTGCTGACAGGTAGCGTTTATCTTGCCGTTCTAGGGCACAAGTGACCATAATGGTGGGAGCTTTAACCCTAAAGGTGGTATGTAGCAGTGGATACGAACATGGTTATCGTTGCCGTAGTCATTGCGATCGTTGTTATCGTGGTGGTTATTCTCCTGCGAGATCGACTGCTGGAATTATCCATAAACGGTAGAGAGGCCAGCATGCAGGCCAAGATGGAGGGTAAACGTAAAACGCCCTTAGAAGATCAAGACGATCAGCCCGTGAGCGTTGTATTTAGAGGTAATAAGTTGCGTGGCGAAGGCCAGTACCGAATGCGAGGTGCTGACTTCTCAGAGAATGACGTAGACGGCAAACAAAAGATTGAACTTGGTTATGATGAGTCATCTGGCAATGTTCAACCCGAGGAAGAACAGTAAAGTCGATTCATGCCGAAACCACGTCATCTAGCGAACCGGACAAAAGAGCTTGAAGTCTTCCTCAAAATGGTCAACGGCAATCATTATTGTCGGATCATGCTTATTGAAGGGGCATCAGGTATGGGTAAAACTTCTCTCCTCAGTCGATTTAGGCAAAAGTGTCCCTCGACAGTGAGGTATGTGCCATTTGACTGTAAAGGAGTGAGTAGTATCCCAGCTTTTCTATCTGAGGTTGTGATTGATCTTGGCCAAGAGAACTTTCCAAATTTTCTCAGTAAGGTCAAACTGTTTTTGCAAGGAGGTGTAGATTTTTCCGAAAATGACATTGCTGCTGAAAAAACCATTTCAATTGCAATCAATTCCCATGTTGACTCTGCCACTCAAGAATACCGATTGGAAACACTACAGCAGGACTTTATTGCTGACTTGAGAAGCCTAGATTGTCAGATTGTTATTACCCTCGACACTTACCAGGCTGCAAACGAGCAATTTCAGAAATGGATTGAAAGCAAATGGTTGAGGGCTGTAAGTCGGCACTTGGAAAATGTTGTCACTTTGATTGCAGGTCAATCTGTCCCTGATTCTGACAACTCTGTATGGGGAGACGAGTGCGATCACTTTACCTTGATGCCTATTTTGGAGTTAGATGCATGGTGTAACTTTTGCCGCAATCACCTAGATCACTCGCTGCCAGAGGATGCCATTAGGGCACTTATTTTGGCTTCTAAAGGTCACCCAGCTCAGATCTATCAAAGTATATCCCTGGTACAAGCACAGTGGTTAGCCTAGAGGAATTGTTAGAGAGAGTCCAGCAAGCCGAGACAGAAACTGATCGGCAGTGGGTCTTGCTGGAGCTACAAATTGCCCAGATGCCTGCCAATCTAGCATCTATGCTGTGGGCTGCTGCGATCCCTCACTTTTTTGACGACAAGGTTCTGGTGGCACTTCGGCCAGAATTAGCCAGCGAGGCTGAAGCACTTTATGAAGATCTTAAAAAGTTGACCTTTGTAGAGGACTTTCCGGGCCATGGTTCTAACATTCATGAACTGACCAGAGATGTTTTACTTGGTCGGCTGTGGCACAGTCATCGAGACGATTTTCTTAACTTGTCAAGGCGGGCAGCCAATTTCTTTTTTGATCAGGGACAATCTTTAGAAGAGAAGGTTGAATTTTGCTACCACGAAATCTTAGACACGCACATCAGTGGCGATGATAGACTCTTAGACCAAGTCGTTGACTGGTGGAATCATTATGAAAATGATCAGATACAAAGTGTTATTCAACTTTTTCTGGAACACCAAAATCATGGGCGGCTGACAAAGCTGGGGCAGGGATTTCTACTGCACCTGAAGGGATTGCTAAAATCTTACTTAGGCCAATACCGGGAAGCAGAAGAACTCTTAGGCGAAGCTCAAGCCATCTATCAGCTTTTAGATTTTGAAAACTTCCGATACCAGACAACTCTGCTACGTGATTTAGCTGTAAGTCAGCTCCATCAAGGCCATTACCAGGAGGCTGAACCAGTCTGTGAAGAAGTCCTCGAGCTATCTCAGGAAAAATTTGGCGCAGATCATCTGGATACTTCAATAAGTCTGAACAATTTGGCCACGTTGTACGAGTTTCAAGGGCGCTACAGAGAGGCAGAACCCCTCTACCAGCAAGCCCTGAAAATCCGGCGATCGCAGCTGGGCCCAGACCATCCCGATATCGCCGCCAGTCTAAACAATTTGGCCGGGTTGTACACTTCTCAGGGACGCTACGGAGAGGCGGAACCCTTATACCAGCAAGCCCTGGAAACCCGGCGATCGCAGTTGGGGCCAAACCATCCCGATATCGCCGCCAGTCTAAACAATTTGGCCGAGTTGTATCGTGCCCAGGGACGCTACGGAGAGGCAGAACCCCTCTACCAACAAGCCCTGGAAATCCAGCGATCGCAGCTGGGCCCAGACCATCCCCACACCGCCACAAGCCTGAACAATTTGGCTCTGTTGTACGCTTCTCAGGGGCGCTACGGAGAGGCGGAACCCCTCTACCAGCAAGCCCTAGAGACTCTCGAGAGCAAACTTGGGGAAGATCATCCACATACTATAACTTGTCTAAAAAACTTGGCAAAAACCTGTCGAAAGCAAGAGGAATACACCAAAGCGATTTCCTTACTAGAGCGATGGAAAGCCCTCGAGAAAAGTCGTCAGAATACTCGGAATCAAGAGTTTGCCATTCAAGTAAGGACTTTGGGTAAACTCTATGAAAAAGAGCAAGAATTCCAAGATGCTGCTAGAAACTATGAAGAAGCTTTATCGATTCTCAACTATGTGCTTGGACCTCAACATCCACAGACTCTTATTCTTAAGGGAGAAATAAAACGACTCAAAAAGCAAATGAAAAAAACTTAATAAATATGAAAATGAAAGTCATAAATAATATCGAATTTAGCGTAAAATAAAATTTATAAACCCCTTCTCTGTATAGCGAGTCTTGATTTAGGGAAGCAAAGCAGAAGCCTTGATTAATAGGCATTGCAACCTGCCTCGGAGCAGCTACTTGAATGCGATCGCTCACCTGCCCCACACTAATTCAATCAAGCGTTTGGACCGTCATTGTCCCGGGCACAGGCTGCTCTAGGGCCGTAAGCTCATGGTAAACAACTTGAGGGATCAAAATTGGGCCGTAAATCTCGCAGAGTAGGTGAAGTCGATCAATAGCGGCCAAATAAGACACTCATGATTGGCCTATTGTGCCTGAGAAAGTTTGTCATCATTATAGTGAGTCTGCAGGGCAAGCCGAAAGAGAGCGGCTGGTGGGGGGGTAGGAAAAGGTAGTTGTTTCTGCCAGGTGGATCTAGTCTTGAGTTGACCCCCAATGGAAAAACTACCTGAACCATGCTTTGGAAACGGCTGCTGCGATCGCTGCTTCTGGGTTACGTTGTCTTCGCCCTGTATGTCTACTTTCGGGCTGACAGCATGATCTTTCTGCCCCGACCAGCCAGTTACCAAACTACCGAAGACATGCTCAGAATTAATGTCACCGACACCGAGCAAATCTCGGCCCTGCATCTGCCCAACCCCGAGGCCACCTTCACCCTGCTCTACAGTCACGGCAATGCGGAAGATCTGGGCGATATTCAACCGATGCTCGATCGCCTGCACGACTGGGGCTTTAGCGTGTTTGCCTACGACTACCGGGGCTATGGTACCAGTGATGGTCGGCCCAGCGAAGCCAACAGCTACGAAGACATCAAAGCGGCCTACCGCTATCTGATCCAACAATTGGATACCCCTGCCGAGCAAATCATCCCCTACGGTCGCTCGATCGGGTCTGGGCCATCCACGCACCT
>PXDR01000245.1 GCA_003566335.1 Cyanobacteria bacterium T3Sed10_344R1 | reverse complement strand
TTCTTTGGCCCCGTGAGTTTTTGGGCCGCATCTTTCAGCGTTAATTTGACGGTCTCATCCAGCATCTGCAAGGTTTATCCACAGCCGACACATGGAGCTTATCTCAAGATCGCCGTTGGTACTCTATTTCTGAGCACATTCCTTAGCCTTCTGCATGGGCTGTGAGGCGACCCAATAATCTCCGCCAGGAGTTCAAGAGAGACTGATTCGCCCACCCCTGGCCTGATTTTAGAGCTGACTATCCTACGGTTTCTGGGGCAGAGGCTGCTTGGCTCTTTAAGTAGACAAAGTGCTTGAGGTTGTAGGTCAAATTCTTCAGCCCTAGATTCACCTTGGCTCGGGCTAAGCCGATGGTGCGCACCAATTTGCCGCCCATATCAGTCACCCAATCACCAAAGATGTGCTCCACCTTGGCCCGGGTTTGGGAACGTTCCCGATTAGACGCTTTCTGCTCATCGCTGAGAGGACGATTTCGGTAGGCTCGTGCGTTGATCTGAGGGTCAAAACCCATCAGGCTCAGGACATCAACAATCCGCTTAGACAGATAAGCACTGTCGGCCCACAGCCCGTCCCCAGGCCCGTCCCCAGGATTGTTGCCATCAAGCAACTCACCCAGCACTTGAGAGTCATGGACGGAGGCATCGGTGACGGTATAGCGCCGAATAAAGCCATGACGCACATCGCTACTGATGTGGTTTTTGTAGCCGTAGTGAGACGTGAGTTCGACAGAAATTTAGAGTGCTGAAAGAAAGGCTGAGGGTTACGCTCAAAGTATTGAATTCTAAGCCCCTCAGCCATGTCTTTGAGTCTAGCGCGCCTGGATCTGACCCAAATCTTCTGCGACGTTGACGACTTCTATCACCAGTTCGAGCAGCGCTGTGATTTGGAAACTGCTCGACTGCCGTGGGATGGCCAGCCCAAAAAGTATCAGTCTCGCTTGAGCCTCAGCGAAGTGATGACTATCGTCATTGCCTTTCACGGCTCGGGCTACCGGACATTCAAAGATTTCTACAAGCAAAAGGTCCTCGCGGACTGGCGGGACGCCTTCCCAGATTTGGTCAGCTACGGACGGTTCGTAGAGCTGATGCCCTGGAGCTTTATGGCTTTAGCGAGCTTTCTGAGCACTCGCTGTTTTGGCAAGGTGACGGGTATCAGCTTCATCGATTCCACCCCGGTCACCGTCTGCCACGTAAAGCGGGCCAAAGCCCACAAGACGTTTAAGGGCTTGGCTAATTGGGGTAAATCCTCGGTGGGATGGTATTTCGGCTTTAAGCTACACCTGATCATCAACGAGCAAGGAGAACTGTTAGCAGCGACCTTGACACCGGGCAATACCGATGACCGCAAGCCAGTTCCCGAGATGACCAAAAACCTGGTCGGCAAGCTGTTTGGAGACAAAGGATATATCTCTCAGACATTGTTTGACTCACTCTTTGAGCGCGGTTTGGCGCTGATCACCAAGCGTCGCAAAAACATGAAAAACTCACTGATGCCATTGCTCGATAAGCTGCTGCTGCGCAAGCGACCGATTATCGAGACGGTCAATGACCAACTCAAAAACCTTTGTCAGATCGAGCATTCCCGTCACCGCAGTCCCTTCAACTTCCTCGTTAATCTGGTCTCGGGCCTGATCGCCTACACCTACCACCCGGATAAGCCCTCGCTCGATATCCCAGATGATGAGCTTAAAGCCCTGACGCAAGCTGCTTTTTAACTGTCGAACTCACGTTAAGCAGTCTGCGATTGGCCCAAACCCTGCTGAAGCTGCCTCCAGAACATTGGGTTATCCTGAAGGGAGTGGCCCAGGGACAGCCAGCTGTCTAGTGCCCTGTTTTACCAAGTTCACCACACCGGAGCTGTCTCTATGTCTTTGAATGGAACCGCATCAGTTAAAGAGCGTGCCTTTGGAGCACTGCCCTACTTGCTACCATTCTTTGCTGGACTGAGCTTTGGTATGCCATTCTTTAACCAATTTCCCGAAGCCCAGATCCTGCTGATTCCTTTTCTGCCAATCTTGCAGATCTACAGCGCTGTTCCCTTTGCGCGAATCATCATCTTTTTTGCCCTGCTGTTCTTAGTGGTGCGCAATACTGACATCAGCCACTTCATTCGCTTCAACACCATGCAGGCTATCCTGCTGGACATTGTGATTATCCTCTGTAGCCTGATTCTAGGCATCCTTCAGCCAGGACTTGGCGGCTCTGGCTTGGTGGTTGAGACGCTGCAAAACGTGGTCTTTTTCGGTACTGTGGCAGCGGTGATTTACTCCGTGATTCAGTCGGTATTGGGTCGCTACGCTGATATCCCCACTATTTCTCAAGCGGTGCATATGCAGGTGCGCTAAACCTGCTGAGGTCAATGAGTGGCGGGTTGGTGCCAGATTGCTGATGTGATGCTGCTTTGGTTATGTTGCGATCGCAGCCCCCGCCACCGGCAACGGGCGCATATCCACCCAGTTGGCCAGAGAGCCGATGCCCTCCACCTCAACCCGCACCCAATCCCCAGACTGGAGTGGGCCGACCCCTTCGGGCGTGCCGGTCAGCACCACATCCCCTGGCAACAGGGTCATCACACTGCTGATGTAGGCCACCAACACATCGGGACTAAACACCATCGTGTCAATTAGGGCCGACTGACGGGGCGTTTCCTCATCATTGAGAAACGTCTGTAGGCGTGCCCCTGGACTAATCTCCCGCACAATCCAAGGCCCTAGGGGGCAAAAACTGTCAAACCCCTTAGCCCTTGTCCACTGAGCATCCTGACGCTGAAGATCTCGGGCTGTGACATCATTGGCAATCGTATAGCCCCAGATTTTATCCCGGGCCGCTTCTGCCGTGCAGTCTACACAATGCTCGCCAATGACCAGCGCCAGTTCTCCCTCGTAGTCAACTCGATGAGTCTGGGGCGGATAGAGGATTGGGGCTTCATTGGCAATCACGGTGGTCGAAGGCTTAATGAACAGCAAGGGCTCTGAGGGCACATCGCTCTCCATTTCGGCTGCGTGCTTCGCATAATTTTTGCCCACGGCCACAATCTTTGAGGGGGCACAGGGGGCCAAAATCGTATAAGCCTGGGGAGCCAACTCAACCCCCGTGCCCTCGCCGCCTAACCACGGAGCGGCATCCAGTACCTTAACCGTGCGGTCAGGCTGCAGTAGCCCATAGTGAAGCTGTCCAGCTTGGGATTGAACTCGAACGTAGCGCTGCGCCATACTCTTAGCTCGATTCTTGGTATAATTGCAGATCCTTGCTTTTTGACCGCTTCTCCTAAGGAGACAGCCCAAAAGCTGCCCAGCGGGGCTAGCCAAGTGGGTTAGCAGCGAAAAAAGCCATTTTGTCCAAAAGGAGAACAGATTATGGATTTTATGTACGAGACCATGTACATTCTTCGCCCAGATATGAGCGAAGAAGCCGTGGACGAAACCATTGGCAAGTATCAGTCTATTTTGCGGGATCAAGGGGCCGAAATTCTAGAGACCCAGCACCGGGGCAAGCGTCGCTTGGCCTATGAAATTGATGATCACCGGGATGGTGTCTACATCCAAATGAACTATACGGGGCCTGGAGCCACAATTGCGCTGTTAGAGAAAAATATGCGTCTGGATGAGTCCATTCTGCGCTACCTAACAGTGAAGCAAGATGTGCCCGAAGAAGTTGAGGAAGATGCTGAATCTCCCCTGGCTGTTGAGTAGGCCGTAGAGCAAGCTGTGGAATCAGGGCTGCTGGACACTGACTAGACCTGGTGTTCATGGCTAAAAGATCATCCTAGGTGAGGGTGGCGGTTCGCCGTCACCCTCGTTTTTTGGGCCACGGCGCTTATAATCTGGGACAGCTTTACGCGTCATGGTCAAATTTGCCAGATTATCCGGTAATTGACAGTGTCAACTGCCGGATCAAGTGTTAAAGTATCATCAACTTTTGGGATGCATCTGGCTCAACCCTTGGTATCTCAAGGGTTTCTGGAAATCGACAGTCTTTTATTGGAGTTACCCCGTGACTCAACTTGCCAATCTCACCCTATCCGACACTCAGGCCGAGGTGGCCCGTCTGAGGTCTGAACTGGAGATGCGGGATCAGCTCGTACAGCAGCTTTCCCAAGAGCTGTTCCGCCTAGTTAAGGGCAATGCCACCTTTATGCCTGCCCCGGAAGTCTCTGAACGTCACCAGGCAGAAGTCAAAGCCCTACGGGAACAGCTTCAAGGGGTTGAACAGCAGGTTGCCTTTTACCAAGGGCAAATTGAAGATCGCGATACTGAGGTCTAT
>PXDR01000542.1 GCA_003566335.1 Cyanobacteria bacterium T3Sed10_344R1 | reverse complement strand
GCCCCAAGCCGTTCAGCTTGGCCCCAACGGCCCCCAGATTCCCGCCATTGGCCTGGGCACTTGGGCCTGGGGCGACTCTTTGTTTTGGGGCTATGGCAAAAACTACGGCGAATCTGATTTGCAGGCGGCCTTTACCGCCTCCCTAGAGGCCGGAGTCAACCTGTTCGACACCGCCGAAATCTATGGCTTTGGCGAATCCGAAAAGCTGCTGGGCAAGTTCAATCGGGCCACAAGTTCCCCCGTCTTATTTGCCACCAAGTATTTCCCCTTGCCCTGGCGATTCAATGCCGCCGCCGTCGCCGATGCCCTCACCGCCAGCCTCAAACGGCTTCAGGTGCCCCAGATTGAGCTGTACCAGGTGCACTGGCCCTTTGATTTCTTCATGGGTCAAGAGACCCTGATGAATGCCCTAGCCGATGAAGTCGAACAAGGCCGGATCAAGGCGGTTGGCGTCAGCAACTACTCCGCCACCCAAATGCGCCAAGCCTACAGCCTGCTGTCAGCTCGGGGCATTCCCCTGGCGGCTAACCAGGTGCAGTACTCCCTGCTGAACCGCAAAATCGAGTCCAATGGGGTGCTCGATACCGCTCGGGAACTTGACCTGGTGATCTTTGCCTACAGCCCCCTGGCCCAAGGGTTGTTGACCGGCAAATACGGTCTCGCCAGTGATCACAAACCGGTGGGTGCCCGACAGCTCGATCCGCGCTTTAGCCGAGATGGCCTGGCCAAGATTGAGCCTCTGGTAACGGCCCTGAGAGACATTGGGGCAGAATGCGATCGCACCCCGGCCCAAGTTGCCCTCAACTGGCTGATCTGCCAAGGCAACGTCGTGGCGATTCCCGGGGCCAAAAATCCTAAACAGGCCAGCCAAAACGCCAGAGCCCTGGGTTGGGCCATGGGAGAGACCCATCTGGCTCGCTTAGAGGCTGCCTCTCGGGACTGGCGCTAGTCCTTACCCTGGCGAGTTACCCCCCAAGTAAGGACTCAAAAATCATGAAACTGTTAACCCAATGGGGCTTTAGCCGCCAAAGCTGGAAAGGCCAGCGGGGTGAATATTGGGTGCTGGGCCAAGGGCTGCTGCTGCTGGCCCTAGTGCTCGTGCCGGTGTATTCACCCCCAGTTGGGCCACTGCCTCCCGTCCTAAGCCTGGGCCTTCAGGGGCTGGCTGTCCTCCTAGCCCTAGGCTCAGCCATTCTGCTAGGCAAAGGGTTTTGGGATTTGGGCCAGAGCCTCACCCCCCTGCCCTACCCGCGAGAAGATGCTCAACTGGTGCAAACCGGCATTTATGGCTTGGTACGCCACAGTTTGTACGGCGGCCTGGTGCTCGGCGGGTTGGCCCTATCCCTAGGGTTGTTCAGCCTGTCCCACCTTGGGGTAACCGTCGCCCTCTTTATCCTGCTCAACGCCAAAGCCAACCAAGAAGAACAGTGGCTACTAGATCGTTATTCAGACTATGCCGACTATCGCCAACGGGTGAAAAAGCTGATTCCCTGGATTTATTGATCATCCGTTGCGTCCAGCACATCGTATTCCTGATGGCTGCTCAAGGTGGGGAGTAGTCTATCAATCCTATGCATTCCTCCAGCCCGTGCCCCTAACTTGTCGATTGCTTAAAGCGAGTGTCGAAGGCGCGACCGAAAATCTAGGAATTGTACGGAGAATAGCGAGGGAAATTGGCCCTATCAGGACTGCATTTGTGTCCTGACGGCACCCTTGTCCGCAAATCTCCGGATTGGGCAGTAAATTCTGCCAAGTCAGCCAAACCGAAAATTTATCTGAGCATTGTCTGCGGAAACGGAAGCCTTGGGTATGCTGAGCAGTAATTCCACTATTCATGCCGCCTAATTCAGGCGAATCTGTCTTAGGGAATGGCTCCATCAGGGAAACGCTGTCCGCGTTCACAGGTCTTCAGAGGCTTCCAATGGCCCAGCAACTTTTCTCTTTATCACCTGTTATCTCTGGTCAGATGTCTTCCCCCTGGCCAAGTTCAGTGGCCCTGACGGGTGAAGGTCTGCCCACGCCAGGCTGGCCCGCGCCCCGCCCAGCATCTGGGCCTGAGCCTAATGGTCAGACGCTGCCCTTCTCCCTGCGAGAAGCCTTCCTCACCCAGGCCAGCCTCAAGGCGATCAACCTGAGCAAAACCGACTGCTGCATGGTGAATCTGCGAGGCTCAGACCTCCAGGACGCCATCCTGCAAGAAGCAATTTTCTATACGGCTGACCTCAGCCAGGTCAACTTTCGCCGCGCCAACTTGGTGGGGGCAGACCTGCGGGAAGCCAACCTAGAGGGGGCTTGCTTATCTTTTGCCAACCTAGATGTTGCTACCCTAACCATGGCGGACATGGTGGGGGCAACCCTGCGGGAGACCAGCCTCAAAGGCACTAATCTCAGTCAGGTCAACCTGGAGCAGGCTGACTGCTGCATGGCCAACCTCAGCGGGGCCAATCTACAAGGGGCTGACCTGTCCAATGCCCTGCTCTACACCGCTAATTTGCAGCGGGCTAACCTCAAAGGCGCTCGCCTCAATCACGCCGACTTACGGGAAGCCAACCTCAGTCAGGCGGTGCTCCAAGAGGTTAGCGCCCGCCGGGCAGACTTTAGCCTGGGGATGCTCTGCGTCACCAATCTGGTGGGGTCAGTGCTCTACGGGGCGCTGCTGCGGGGCACCAATCTCAGCATGGCTAACCTCTGCATGGCCAACCTGAGTCAGGCAGACCTGTCTAACGCGACGGCCATTGGCGCTAATTTCATTAGCGCCAACCTCTATCAAGCCACTGCGATCGCAGCCAATCTGCAAGAAGCCGACCTGCGGGAAGCGGTGCTCACCCAAGTCAATCTAGAGCGGGCCAACCTCAGCCAAGCCAACCTCAGCCGAGCCAACCTGCGGGGAGCCAACCTGCGGGGAGCCAACCTGCGGGGAGCCGACCTGAGCCAGGCGATTTTGGACGAGGCTTGCTTGACCGGAGCCACCATGCCGGACGGAACGATTGCCGCCTAAGTTAAGGGTTCAGCGACCTGAATCTCGTCATGAATCTCGTCAGCTAATCTGCCCGAGCCAAGCGCTGACTCAGCACCACCAACCCGACCGACACCAGCAAAATCAGACTGACCGTGGCGTTGATCTCTGGGGTCATGCCAAACCGCAGCCGCGCCCAGATTTCCATCGGCAAGGTGTTGTCTGGCCCGGTCAGGAAAATGGTGACGATGATTTCATCAAAGCTGAGGGTAAAGGCCAGCAGCATTCCAGCAATCAGGGCTGAGCGCAGATTCGGGAAAATGGCTCGCCAGAACGCTTCCCAAGGGGGTGCCCCCAAATCAGCAGCGGCTTCTTCTAGGCTTTGGGGCAGGCGAGACACTCGGGCCGCCACGGTGTTGAACACCACCGGAAAGCCAAAGGTGGCGTGGCCGACAATCACGGTGAATAGGCCCAGAGGGACATCTAGGGCGGCAAAAAAGCTGAGCATTGCGACCCCGGTGATGATGCCCGGCAAAATCAGCGGCATCACCACAGCAGCTCTGAACGCCGTTTTGCCCGGCCCCCGATAGCGCTGGAGCGATAGGGCGGCGAGGGTGCCCAGCCCAGTTGCGATCGCAGTTGCAAGCAACCCCACCCGCAGACTGTTCCACAGCCCCAGCCGCAGCCGTTCATCCCCCAGGGCTTGGCTATACCAGTCCAGCGTCCAGCCTTGGATTGGCAGAGACAGCACCCGCCCCTGACTGAAGCTAAACAGCACAATCACCCCAATCGGCAGATACATGAACAAAAACACCAGCAGGGTGGCACTGCCCAGAAAAGCTTTCATCGGCACAGGGGTAAGGGACTTAACTTAGGCAATTCGGCGGCGGGCATTGGGAGGTGTTGATCCCAAAAGCTGGCATCAGGCATCTGAGACCAGGCGTTCAAGATCAGGCATCCAAGATCAATCGTCCGGGAGCAGCGGGGGGCGACTGGGCAAAGCGCCGCCTAGCCCCCACACCACTACAGCCAACAGCCCCGCTAACAGCAGGCTACGCACCAGGGCGGTGCCCGTGCGATCGGTGCCGAGATCCAAATGGGTTGGCCCGTCTCCCTGCAAATACCGTCGCAGGCGAGTTGAGACTTCAGCAGCGGACAGGGGACTGACGATGGGATCCGCCATTACTGGCTCCCCTGCCCCGACTAAGACAATGCGGTGGGTAAAGCGAACCCCGCCCCGAGGGGTAGCGTCGCTGATCACGGCATTGACCTGGACATCCTCGGGCGAAAATTGACGGTCTTGATAGGG